>JBAULD010000456.1:0-5758 GCA_049578005.1 Polyangiaceae bacterium | reverse complement strand
ATGTATTCCCGCTTGGCTTCAGGCGTCGGGACGATCTCGACGTTGAGCGAAAAGCGCGGCGACTCGTGGAAAAATCCGAAGGTCACCCACCAAAAGAAGAGGTCGAGCACGCGACCGGTGCGCCCGTTGGTGTCGCGAAACGGATGGATCCGCTGAAAGCGGTGGTGCGCATCGGCGACAACCGCAGCGACCTTTGCGAGCCGCGGATCGAGCGGGAGCGCGTCGACCCACGCTCTCACGTCGTCCGCCAGCTTCCTGAGCTCGATCCGTACTTCGTGGGCCTTGACCCACTCGACACCGGGCCCACGCGCATCGGTCCGCGGCTGCCCGGCCCAGTCCACCAAGCCGTGATACATTGCGCGGTGAAGGTCGAAGATGTCCGCATCCGTCGGGGTTGTCCCTCGCGGCAACCGTTGCGACTGGGCGAAGACCCACGCGCGGCCCCGAGGCTCGCCCTTGTCTAGGTGGTCGGAGATGTCCGCATGGGTGACAAGCGTCGTCCCATCGGCCGTGTCGAGCGCCTCAGTCGTCCCGTCGCGCGAACCGAGCGGCTCAGTATGCACCGTTCAGCAAACGCGCGGCGGCTTCCGCGTCGGAAATGTCGTAGCCTTCCGCTCGCAGCGACTGCGCCATGCTACGCACGTACTGAGCCGTGAGAGCGGCCACGTCAGGCCGAGCCTGCACGTGCTGCCTCAGCTGGCTAAGCGGGGTCGTGTCGTCGATGACGGGAGGCATTGGGGTCGCTGATAATTATTGCACTCCCTTGGGAATACGCAAACCCCCGCCCATGCCGCGCGCCGCCCCGGCCTCAGCTGTCGCTAAAGGTCGCGGTCATGTCGGCCCAGGCGAAGGCATCGTTGCTTTCCTCGCCGCTCGTGCCTTGGATCTGCGCGTAAATGTTGAACGTGCCCGCAGTCACGGAGAACTTCCACGACAGCGAATCGTTGCTGTAGACGTAGCTCGCAGGGACGTTCCCCGGCTCCGTTTCGATATTCGGACACGGCGGGATGTTCGTGTACGCGGCAACCGCGATCGAGCCCGCGCCGTAGCCCGAGTTCGGCAGCCCGATCAGCGGCGCGAGCACGAAGCTGTAGCCGTTGCTCAAATGGAAGTTGGCTTTGCACGGTGACGTAGCCCGAGCGCGGCGCCGTCATTGAAACGCTGGCGACCGTGATGACTCCGACTGTCTCACTGATAGAGACCGGCGATCCGCTCGAAGAGGTCCAGACGCTTGGATGCGTCGGAAAGGAGATCGGAACCGATGAGGCGGACGTCACGCGCCCGTCGGCGTTCACGTGGATCTGCGGAACGTCCGAGGCGTCGCCGTAGGTCCCCGCCGTGACCCCCGTGTTTGCGATCGAGGGGTTCGGACAGGAGCCAGAGAGCGAGCCGCCTGCTGTCCCCGTCGGCGCGATGCTGATGCGACCGATGAAGCGGACGTCACGCGGCCGTCGGCGCCGATGGTCACCCGGGGGACGTGCGAAGCGTCGCCGTAGGTCGCGGCCGTCACGCCGCTCGCGGCGATCGTCGGGTTGGGGTAGCTCCCCGTCAATGAGCCGCCTGCGGAGCCATTGGGCGGCAAGGACGTGGGCGCGCTGATCGACGATGCGGACGTCACGCGACCATCGGCGCCGATTGTGATCGACGCCCGTGCGTCGAGTTGCCGTAGGTCCCCGCGGAGACGCCGCTCGCGGCGATCGTCGGATTCGGAAATGAACCCGTGAGACTTCCGCCAGCTGAGCCCGAGGGCGGGAGACTCGTCGGCGCAGCCTGAAGAGGGAAGACGGTACGTCGCGTAGAGCTCCGTGGCGCAGGGGGAGCCCGTACGCAGGATCGGTCAAGTCGAGGTCCGCTCCGCCGTGGGTGAAGGCGACGGATTTGAAGGGGCGCACGGCGTGGCGGAGGTCTTGGACCTGCGATGCGGGGACCGGATTGATCGGGGCTGTCATGCTCTCTCCTCATGCATGGCGAGCCGCCATGTGCGCCATTCATTGAGGCGCTGAGCACGACGCCGTCGGCGCTCTGCCCAGCGTGCGGCTCGCCATGCTCGGACCTCGCTGGCCAGCCTCGCGGCGAACGTCCTCGAATGCTCCCGCATCCGCTCGCGCGTTGTCCGCGCGCGAAGCCATGGGTGATAGTTGGTCGCCGGCGACGATGTCATGCCGGACTCCGAACGCAATCGATGTCCAGCCTCAGCGAGCTTTCGCCGCTATCGGCGCGCTCGCCAGCGGGCGCCGCCGTGGCCGATGTGCGCTTGACGTCAGCGGGCACGGTGGGCTGTATATGCCGGTAGAAGCCATTCCTCGCGTCCAGAGACTCGAAATCCCGCTGATTTCGTGCGCAGGGGCGGAATCGAACCGCCGACACGGGGATTTTCAGACCCGTTGAAAAGCCGCGAAACGCCCGAAGGATTCGCACATTTTGGGGCGGCTTGTCCGGTATTTGTCCGGTGTCGAAGCACGGCAGTGGCCCAGCTGAGGGCTGTTGCGGAGGGCCGGGAGGAGGAGGCCGATGAGCTCACGGTGAAGCTCGCCGATGCCGTGTTGTCGCTGCCAATCGTGGTCGCCGCACTGGCGGTGCGGGAGGGAGGGCGCCTCGCCGTGGCTCGGGGGGTTCAGCTCGCGGAGATGGTTCTGCGCGCGGGTGCGATCGCCGGTGGAGACGAGGCCGAGAGCGGTGGGCCGTCGAGCCCGCGGCGATGCGGCTAGACGCCCGGGGGCTCGCTGGCAAGCTTGCGGAGAAGCTCCGCCAAGTCGGCCTTGGTCATCTCGCGCGCAGCGATCTCGTGCAGAGCAAGGAAAAGGATGTCGTCGTGCTGCTTGATCCGAAAGCCGTTCATGTCGAGGAAAGTGATGGCCGCAAGGGCGCCCGTTCTCTTGTTCCCGTCGAGGAACCCTTGCGCCTCGCTGATGTGGAATGCATACGCGGCCCCCATCGCAAAGACGTCGCCGTGGAGGTAGAAGCCGTCGAAAGTCACTTGCGGCTGCGCGACCGCGGACCGGATCGCCCCCTCATCGCGGATGCCGTCTGTCCCGGCCCAGCGCTCCAGACTGATCGCGTGCGCTTCGAGCACGTCCTCAAATGTCAGAAAGAGGATCACCTAGCGCGCCAGAGACCGCCGAGGCGCCCTAGCGCGCGAGGCGCGCGAGAAGGCCGGCGTGCTCTTCCACGGCCCAAGCCAGCGACGCGCGAAAGCGCGCCTTACGCTCCGACTCGGTCACGCTCGCGCCATCGACCGTGGCAAGCGCCGCGCTAGCCTGCGATCGCTCCGGCTGGACTTCGGTGGGCTCAGAGCGACGGGCGGTCATGCGGATCTCGCGTTGATAATTATTGCACTCCAATCGGAGTGCGCAAGGAGCTCGGCTGGACTGCCGCTTTGCCGCAGCCTACGCCGCGTTTCCAAGCTCGTCCAAGGGTGGACCCGCGAGCGCCTTCATCGGCACTACGACAAGTGGAAGGGGGTCGTCGACGACCGGAAGCATCCGGATCACCACAAGGTCCGCACCGCGCTCCACGATGATCCCAGCTTCCGACCCGCTTTTCCGAAGCAGGAGACCGTTCGACACGATGGGCCGAAGCTCGGGGCGAACGACCCATGCCGCTGCGGAAGCGGGAAGAAGTTCAAGAGATGCTGCCGGCAATGAGAAAAAGCCGTAGGGCCATCGTGGACGGCTGCCGAGTGACGCCCTCGCGAAGCAGGCTGGCCACCGTCAGCGGAGGGGCAGATACCGCACGTGATTGGTCCAGTCGTCGGCGGTGCTGCACTGCACGACGAGCAAGAGGTCTTCGATCACCTGCGCCACGGGTAACGCTTGCGAGACGGCGATCACGCCGGGCATCGGGTCGCCGGACCGGACCCGGTCGTAGGCGCGGGCGATCAGCGTGGACAAGTCATGCGTCAACACCACCCGCCCTTCCGAGGCGGCCCGAGTCAGCACCGCCTCGTCGCTGGCACCGCGAAGGCCGAGGTCCTGGACGCGTACGAGATCGGTCAGGGGGTGGCGGCGTAGGAGCCCTCGGACGAGGTCGTTGTTGAAGTCCTCATCGACCAAGAATCGAGTCACACCGGCCCCGACGAGAATCTCCGAGCCAGCAGTCGCGCGCGGATGCCGGCGGGAGGATAGCTCGCTTCGATCTTGTCTCTTACCTTCACGGCCGCCTCGCGACGGCGAGTCATGTACTCGTCCACCTCGCGACGGTGGTCGAGCACGTAGGAGATGACGCCGTAGACGCTCGCGAGATCGACGGAGGCGTACTGTTGAGCGATCTCTTCGGGCGTCGCACCTGCGTCGAAGGACGTGACGATCGTCTCGAGAGACACGCGCGTTCCGGTCACTCGCACCACACCGTCGGGGCCAGCGGTAAGGGGCGGGGTCTTCGCTTCGAACGCCTGCATGGCGATTTCAGCGTAGCGCCCGAGCTTTTGCGACGCCAGCGAGTGGGCCGAGCCCGGCCTGCGAATCGAGGCCCAATTGCGCGCCAGTCCTGCGCGGGGCTGCCGCGTCCGACTTGCTCACGGAACGTGGAGACATCACGACGGGCGGCGCCTTGGCCCGGCGCAACCTAAGCCGCGTCGCCAAGCTTGTCCGAGGGTGGTGCGTCCGTCCGGCGTTGCTTTTAGCTTGCTTGAGTAGTTGGTGAACGGCTCGGGCGTGAGGCTGTGGTAAGCGTCGCCGGAGGCGCATGCGCACGCGTGATACTTCCGAGGCGGGGCTCATCGAGCTGGCAGGCGACGCTCCGATGTGGATCTGGGCCTTTACGTGTCCCACGCCCGGCTGCGATTGCCGCACGGCCGTCGTTCTCTCGACGGGCGGCGATCGCCGAGAGTTGATCGCCCGAGGCGCTCCTGTTCGCGAGGCGTGGCTGCGCGGAGAGAGCCACTCGAGGGCGGCCGCCGCACTCGACGGAGTCGTCGCGTTCGCGGTCGATATCGACGAGGGCGTCGTCTTCCCGGCATATGACGAGAACCCCTTCGCCGTATTGGACTTCGTCGCGCATCCCGAAGCTCGCGAGGTCGTCGACCGCATCGACGGTGAGATCCTCGAGACCATCGGGCGGCTCTGGTACGCCGGCAAAGGCTGGTCGGACCCGGAGGAGAAACGCCGCGAGGCGGAGCGGATCGAGCTCCCGGACTGGAAGCGTGGCGACTTGGTCGCGTGGGACGAGGCGCTGGTGGGCGTGCGTCAAGACATGTTCCGTCTGGGCGATCGCGTGTTCGAGGCCGTCGACCTCTACTGCGTAGCACCGGGCTGCTCATGCGGAGAGGCGGTGCTCGAATTCGCGCCTATCGCCCCGCGCGGTATGCCGCCCCCCGGGGCGGTTCGCATCGACAAGTCGGGGCAATGCACCCTGGAGCCGACGCAGGAGAGACACGGAGAGCGCCTCCAAGAGCTCTGGGCGGCCTTCCAGAAGCGACACCCCCGCTATCGGGAGCGATTCGCACGCCGTGCGGCCGTCATGCAAGGGCTTGCCGGACGGATCGTCGGCGCTCCGAGCACTGGAATCGAGCGGCGATCGGCGAAGGTGGGGCGTAACGATCCCTGTCCCTGCGGGTCCGGAAGGAAATACAAGAAGTGCTGCGGAGCGTCGTGAGCGGATGGCGAAGAAGACGAAGCTGAACCCGAAGCTCCAGGCGTGGATAGACGCGCGCAAGCGGCATCGTCTCTCGCACGCGCACGTGCAGATGGCGCGCGAGCTTGGGATGAACCCGGCGAAGCTCGGTGGCATCGACAAGCAGGAGCCCTGGAAGCTCCCCCTG
>JBAULD010000455.1:0-5637 GCA_049578005.1 Polyangiaceae bacterium | reverse complement strand
GCTTCGAAGGGGAAGGGGCGGATGCTCCGTTCCGCATCGAGGGGAGCTACCTCGCTCGCTTCGACTACTGCGACCGGATCGAGCGCGATGGATTGACGATGGTTTTCCACAGCCGGCATCGCCCGCTAGCGGACTACTTCGCCGCATTCGCTGCATCAGGCCTCGTGGTCGAGACGCTGCGCGAACCGGCGGTTCCCGACAGCGCCGTGACATCGCCGGCGCTTTCTCGTTGGCAGCGAGTCCCGCTCTTTCTACACGTGCTCGCGCGTCGCGCCTGACCGGAGGCTCGCCGATTGTGATCCTGTCCGTGTTCCCATCGCGTCGATCTTCGGGCGCGTCGGTTGCTCCACCGTTGCACGATCATCCGGGCGCCTCGGCCTCGAGCGGGTCAGCGCTCGCCGTGGCCTTCCCCTCGCTGCCCCCCGACGTCGTGGGCGGACCAAGGACGCACGCGGGCCCACTCGATTGATTTGCCTCACAATCGCGTCGAGAACGAGTTTCTCGACAGCACAGGCCGACGAATGCGTCCAGACGCGTGCGCTTCCGATCTTCGTTTTGGGGTTCATCGAATATCGCTCCTTGTCTCTCGTTCACGCGCACGATTGCCCGCCGCCAGGCAACGGAAGCCAAGGCACTGAGGAAAGCCCAGAGGAGGTTAACCATCGAATCGGCGACTTGGCGCTGCCGCACAGTCTTGGCAACAGCCCGACACAAGAACACTGCGTCCTACCCCCAGTCATGGGCGTCCTCGGAGCGCGACGACATCAACGCCGCGTTGGCGTGCGCCGCGTCCGCACTGAAGAGGCGGAAGGGGCGGCGGCGAGGGCTCCGGCGGCATCGGCCTCGCCGCCGCCATCGGACTCACACGGACGGAGCATTCTGCGATGCGTATACGACGGACGCGAACAACGCGAACGACGACCGTCTTACCGCTACCGCCACCCCCTGCGAGGGGTCGAGCTCCCTCTCACGCAGTGATGAAAATTCTGATCGACGCAGCCTACCGCTCACACACGTATAGCCAATCCGTGTCTCCGTAGACATCGCTCGTGCCTTCGCATCGCATCCCGATCTTCGTCGCGACTCGAACCGAGGCGACGTTCATCTTTGCAATGAGCGCGACGACGCGGTTGGCGGCGAGCGTGTCGAGGGCGAAATCGAGCGCGGCGAGTGCGGCCTCCGTCGCATAGCCGTTGTTCCAATGCCGCTTATAAATCGACCATCCGATCTCGATCGGCGACACCGGCCCGCTGCGAACACGCCGACCGAGCCAACGGCTGTCAGCCCTTGCTTCTCCACCATCCACCAGCCCATGCCGAGTGAAAGCCAATAGCCGATCCCGGCGTGAAACCGTCTCCAAGCATCCCGCGCCTCTATCGTTCCCCCGCTGTGCACGCGGGCGATCGCGTCTGCGCCATTCTCCGCGAACTCGTCGAAGTCGCTGAGGCGTGGCTCGCGCAGAAGGAGTCGGGCCGTCGTAAGGCGAGGAACGATGTGAGCGGTCGCGGACTCCGGAGAGCTCACGGCGAGTCCTGCCGACGGTTGCGCCCTCGTGCTGGCTGGAGCGGCATCGCGCCTGACATTCTACCCCAGGCTCTTTCTCACGGGCTCGCCATCGGAAACGCGGCTCGCGCCTGCGGGTGTTAGTCTCCGGAAAGGTTGAAAATCACGTCAACGCTGCTGAGAGCCCATCGCCGTTCAGGTCGCTGATGGCCACCAGAGGGATCCAAGGGGCTTACATACGCGGCTTGCGAAGGAAGGTCCCGTCGCCCTTCCCAAGGAGCACGCCCACCCCACTTGAGTCCGCGACGGCCAAGCCAGCGTTTCCGTCACCATTCAAGTCGCCCGCAATCGTCGCCGACCCGCAAATCTGATTGACGTCGATCAGGGCCTGCGGGGTAGGCGCGCGAGGACGGCTCACGGTCAAAACGTCAGCTGCAACAGCGACGCGCCCATCGCCGTCCTCGGGGCCACACGATCCTGCCGCCACGTCGGATCGCGCAACCAGGCATCGTTGCGTGGTGGCGTCGCCAGAGGCGACTGCTCAAGCGTGCTGTTCCGATTGAACAGCGTCAAGAGAACGCCGCCGAGCATCGCAGTCGCGCCTCCGACCATCATGATTTGGCCCGCGGTCTTCGACGGCCCGTCATCGGTTCGTGACCCGTAACCGAGGGCCTCGATCTGCTTGTTCTCAAGAACGAGCGCACCGACACCCACCGACGCCAGGCCCAGTCCCGCGATGACGAACCCGCCGATGAAGCGCACCTTGGAAGCTGAGCTGACGCGGACGACGATTCGCTCGCCAGCACGCGCGGCGAGCTGAAATGGAATGCTGGCCCGCACGCCGGCGCCAAGGACGCGATACATTGATGAAATGGGGAGATCCCGGTCGCAAGGGGAGGAGCAGGCCGGCGCCCACGGTCCGTTGCGTTCACTTCGCTCGAGGACGACCGGTCGATCGGCTTCAACGTGAACGATGGCGGTCAACCGAAGGTTGGGGGCCCTTTGAGCCGGCTCCTCCTCGTCTGACCCTTTGATCGCGAGCTGCTCGTTGCCTATTGCCTCGAGCTCCCCATCGGCCAACGTCGAAGTCTCCCCGGGTCGGACTTCGACCTCTTTCGCGTAGACGCGGCCGTCGACAACGCTTCGCACCAGATAACGTCCGGGCGGCAACGCAATACGCAGTCCGCCCTGCGGGGGCACGTCTGCGACGGTGACGCCACTGGGCAGCTGAATGATCTCGATGGGTGCACGCGCCATCTTGATCTGCAAGGCACTCGTCCGGGTCGGCAGAACGGCGAGCACGATGTCTTGCCGGCCGCGCAGTGCCAAGTCGAAGCTCGGGTGCTGGGGCGTCTTGGCCAGGCGAGCGCTGTCGCGGACCGTACGGTCTCGCGCGTAGTCGAAGGCCTCTTGAAGGGTGACGTTGCCGTCGCCCTCGCGATCGGCGGCACCCCGGAGAGCCGCTGCAAAGTGGTGAGTGAAGAATGACCCGTGGACGCTGTCGGTCTCGTGGGCATCCTCGAGTCCCGAACTGGATGACACGAGCGCAGTGCCCTCCGTGTCTACGTTCAAGAGGTCCGCGGTGGCCAAAGGCGGCCCCACACTCAGCCCCTTGGATTGCGTCCAACTTCCGCCGCGGCACGTGTCCAAAATGCCGACACGAATGCGGGCGCCGAGGCGTTCAAGGCGCTCGCGCACGTCCGCGAGCGCGATCGGCTCGCCATGCGGGAAGAGCGCCTGACCGTCGGAGTGACCGGAATAGTAGAAGACGAATAGGACGTCGTCAGCGGAAGCGACCGTCGTCTTTGCCGCACTGTCGAGGGTGGCGATCAGATCGACCGGATGCGGATCAAGGAGCAGGTGAACGTCGGATTGAGAAAACCCGCCCACTTGCTCGAGCACGCGGGCAAGCTCGCTTGCGTCGTCATGAGCGAAGCGCAACGCCGGTCGGTCCGGAGGGGGCTCATTGGCCCCGACGATGACGGCAATGCGTCGCATGCCGAATGTCGCCGCATGGGCGGGGGCGCTTGTTGTGACGACCAATCCCATGACCGCTGCAAGAATGGATAGTGAGGCTGATAGCGTCATCGGTCCGTCTCCTTTGGCAAGATGAAGTCTGCGACCCAAACGTCTTCCGTTCGCTGAGCCTCTGCGATCGCGCGGCGAAGCCCGCGGTCGTCCATCTGCTCTCGGCTAAGCACCACCGCGAGCCTCTCGTCGCCTGGCTCGGCATCCACGACCAGCGTGAACGGCAACGGCTCGCCCTGCCTCGGGCACGCAGCGTTCGACAGCCGCGCCCACTCTGTCGGACCCGGCGAGGCCACGGCGACGTGCTCCAGGCCCTCGCACGCCACGCGCAACGCGAGCAAATCTCCTGGACGCACCGGCGAGCGGCCATCCCAAACATGCGTGCCGCCTTCCCGATGCACGAGCACCTGGACGCCCGGAACGCCTTTGGCTGCGACGTAGCGGGTCGTTGCCGGGTGCCACCCACGCACAAGAAAGAGACTGACGCTTGCCGCCAAAGCGACGGCTCCCGCGGCCAACCATCCCCAACGGGCGACAATCCTTGGCCGAGACGAATGCAGCGCGCTCGGCAGAGGGGGCCCCGTGGCCGGACCGGCGTCTCGCAGTGCGTCGAGCGTCGCGAGATAGGCTCGGCACCGCCGGCAGCCTGCAATGTGCTCCTCGATAGCGGAATCGCGGGGTCGTCCGGACGCCCAAAAGACGTCGAGCGTGAAGGCCGACACATGACCGCTTTTGTTCGTCGTCATGTCGAAAACTCCTCTCGCAACAACGCGATCCGCTCGTCGAAACGCGCGAGCATTCGCCGGACCGTTCTTTCGGACACGCCGAGGACCGTCGCCGCCTCGGGCCGGGACAAACAGTCCACGCGGCAGAGGACGACCGCGGCGAGCTCCTCCTCAGGAACCGAGCGGGCCACAGACACGATGGCGGCCCTCGCCTCTGCGCACGCCGCGAGATCGGTCGCACACGGCAGGTCCTGCGCGGCGAGCGAGGGAACCTCGAGCTTGCCGCTGCTGCGCAGCACGTCGATCGCCAGCCGTGTCGACGTCCGATATAGCCACGCGATGACGGTGCGCGTGTCGCTCCCTTCCCGCACCCCCGATTTCCATAGTCGCAAAAACGCCTCCTGTGCGACGTCCTCGGCGGCCGACGAGCACCCGAGCAGACGGCGGCACTTGGCCTGGATGGGCGGCAAGAAGCGGGCGTAAGCGCGAGAAAAATCGAGCGATGTGGTCAACAGGTCTCAAGCCCCATAGCAAAGACGGGCGGCGGCCTTCGATCCGGACATGCGGGCACCGGCCACCTTCGTCCGCGGACCTGGACGTTGCGCGCCGGCCGCGCAAGCCCCCGGGCAGTCTCGATCCCTTCGCTATCGGTCGGTGGGACGGTGGCACACTCCTTTCGGAGAATTCGAGCGCACCTCATTCCTACGAGGCTTCTTTCCCTCCAGCGCCCTCCCGCCCGAGACATTGCACCCGACGTGGCCGCTGTCGTTGCGACGTGCGAGCTGGCGGTCGAGAAATGTGAACAGTCGTTAGGCGAGCGACGTGCGCTTTGATGACGACGTGCCGCGTGTTCGCGCCGTGCTCCCCGACGACTTCGCCCCGGGCGAGCACGTCGCTGTGCGCCCCTCTCCCCAGATGGGGCCGAAAAGTCAGCAGATCGTCTCACTCATCTTGGGTCGGCGCCACAATTTTCTATGCGTTGTTCAATAGTTGTGTGAGGGTCGGCGTCTCGCCGAGTCCGCGTGACACAGACTTTCTAAAGAGAAATCAATTACTTAAATATGCCCTGACGCCGGCCTTTTATCTTGCACTTCGCTTTTCGCTCCGTGGCGTTGCCTTTCCCGTGCAGCGCTCTTGTACTCATCACAATACTCTCGGAGCGCACCGCGCAGTGCTCGAGTGGGCGCCCTTGCGGTAACGCACTGGGCGCGTGTGCGAACGCTGCGGCGGGAATCGGTTGTCACTCCGTGAGGGCCCATCGCGATACCGCGATAGGCAAGCGGCAAGCTAGCGCCGAAGCTACTCGCCATCTGGCCAAAGGGCTACTCTTGGTGCGACATTGCAGCGTGGCTGGGCGAGCAGGGGGCTGTCAGCCCGTGAG
>JBAULD010000454.1:0-26062 GCA_049578005.1 Polyangiaceae bacterium | reverse complement strand
CAGCGCGACCGAGCAGCGACTGGAAGAGGCCAACCGCTTCCTCAACGCCATTCTCATGCAAGTTCCCTTGGGAATCTTCGTCAAGAGCGTCGAGCCCGACACGGCGGGCGAATTCGTCGTTTGGAACGCCGAGTGCGCTCGGATCTTCGAGCGTACCGAGCGAGAGGCGCTCGGGAGCAAGTTGAGCGACATATGTGCGGTCAACGCCGAGGCGATGGGGGCCAGCGACGCCGTCGTGTGCGACCGACGGCAGCCCATCGAACTGCCGCCGACATTCACGAAGACGCACAGCGGAGCCGAACGATGGCTCCGCACCCAGAAGGCGCCCCTCTTCGACATGGAGGGACGGATCCGCTGGATACTCGGGATCACCGAGGACGTGACCGCGCAGATCCGGGCTGAGCAAGACCGCAAAGCCGCGCTCAGCCGGGCGGAGGCCGCCTCGCTCATCAAATCTCAGTTTCTCGCGAACATGAGCCACGAGATCCGCACGCCCGTCAACGGCGTCCTCGGTTTCCTCACGCTCGCCCTCGAGGCGGACCTCACGCCGGACGTTCGCGAAATGGTCGACACGGCCAAAGGATCCGCGCAGCATCTCCTGGCGATCATCAACGACATCCTGGATCTGTCGAAGATCGAGTCGGGCAACATCACGCTCGAAGACGCGGCCTTCTCACTCCGGGACGCGATGCGGCGCGTGCTCGGGGTCGCGGCGACCGACGCCGCAGCGAAGAAGGTGGAGTTCGTTCTGGATATCGCGCCCGAGGTACCGGATGCGGTGCGCGGAGACGTCGTGCGCTTCAGCCAGATGGTGAGCAACCTTGCGACGAACGCGGTGAAGTTCACGAAGGCGGGCGAAATCCGGGTGTCGGTCGAGCTCGAGCGCGAAGCTCGACCCGACGAGCCACGTCGTATCGTCGTCGCCGTCTCCGACTCCGGAATTGGCATTCCGAAGGACAAATGGGACTCCATCTTTCTCCCGTTCAGCCAAGCTGAAACCAGCACCACACGCCGCTTCGGGGGCACCGGTCTTGGCCTGACAATCTGCCGCGAGATCGCCCGCCGTATGGGCGGGGACATCACGGTCTCGAGCGAATTCGGCCGCGGCAGCCGCTTCGAGGCGACCCTTGTACTCGGCAGCGATCCCGAGCCTCCTCGGCCTACGCTGACCGGACTGTCCGTTGCGGTCGCCGGCGGCTACGGTCCGAGCGTGGCCGCTGCCGCGCGGGCGATTCGCGGACTGGGCGCGACCGTGACGGAGATTACTTCGCTGGACGACGTTTCGCGTGCCTCCGGCGCAAAGTCGACGGTGGTCGTGATCGATACGGCCAGTAGCGTCGAGGACGATCCCGCGGCGTGGATGACCCGGTTCCGGGCCGAGCGCGGGGCCACGACGCCGTTCTTGTGGCTGGTCGACGCGACCGCCTGGATGACCCACGGACACCAGGTTCAGGCCGGCCGAATTTCGCGAAAGCCGGTCACCTCCAACGATCTCGGGCGCGCCATCGAGGGCCTCGTGCAACCGGCCGTCCAGCCCGAGGCAGCCGCCCCTGCGCCCCAGGCCGGACCGCGCGTCGATCCCAGGGCGGCGATCCTGAAGGGGACCCGCGTGCTCCTCGCCGAGGACAACCCCGTCAACGGACGCCTGGCCACACGAATGCTTCAAGCCTTGGGCTGCGTCGTGAAATGGGCGACCGACGGGCGGGAGGCGCTCGAGGCGTTTCGCGGCGGGGGGTTCGACGTCGTTCTTCTCGACGTGCAGATGCCCGAGATGGACGGCCTCGCCTGCGCGAGGGCGATCCGGGAAGCGGAGGCGCCCGCGGCCCCTGTGCCTATCATCGCTCTCACGGCAAACGCGATGAAGGGCAACGACGCCGAGTGCTTGGCCGCGGGCATGGATCGCTACCTCTCCAAGCCCCTGGACCGGGAACTCCTCGTCGAAGACCTCGTGTGGGCGCGCAGGCGCCGCGACAGCTCCCGGGGGCTCGTAGCGGCAGCGCCGGCGCAAGCCGGACCGGGGCGAGGCGCGAGCGACGCGAGCGACACGACAAAACGCCCGGCGTCGACGACGGGCGCCTGACGTGAGTGGGAGGTCCAAAAAACGTCTCCCGGGCGGCAGGCGCAGCAAGACCGTTTGACGCGTGGCTCTTCCGGAGGTAGGGTACTGTCTGCCATGCAGGATGTTTTGTTCGTCCGTTCATCGTCCACGACGCGCGTAGTCGTGAGCGAACGGCCGTTCATCGTACTCCTTCCCATCGGCATTCTCGGCCTCCTTCTTATTGAGGCCGCCGGGTGCGGGCCGCCAAGGTGAAGCGTTCGTAACGCCACCGCGGCCCCCGCACCGGCAGACGGTGCGGGGGTTTTTTTTCATCCCCATTTGTCTGAGAACGGAAAGGAAATTTGAACATGAGGACCCAGAACGCTTCCGACACCGCTTCTTCTTTCTCCGACAAGCGCATCGCCGTCGTAGGGTATGGCAGCCAGGGTCGCGCGCACGCGCTCAACCTGCGCGACGACGGGCGCGAAGTGCTCGTCGGACTGCGCCGCGGAGGGTCGACCTGGGCGCTCGCCGAGCGTGATGGCTTCAAGCCCCGGACAGTGAGTGAGGCGGTCAAGGACGCGGACATCGTGGCCATGCTGGTGCCCGACATGGCGCAACCGCGCGTCTGGCAAGAGGAGATCGCGGCTCACTTGCGGCAGGGCGCAATGCTCCTTTTCGCCCATGGGTTCGCCATTCATTACGGCCGCATCACACCCCCGCGCGAAGTCGACGTCACCCTCATCGCTCCCAAGGCGCCCGGGCGACTCGTGCGGCGCACGTACACCCAAGGGCACGGCGTCCCGTGTCTGCTCGCGGTGCACCAGGACGCGACGGGACACGCGAAGGACCGGGCGCTCGGCTATGCGCGCGGAATCGGCGGCACGCGCGCGGCGGTCCTCGAAACGACGTTCGGTGAGGAAACCGAAACGGACTTGTTCGGTGAGCAGGCCGTCCTTTGCGGTGGCGTGACGGAGCTCGTGGCCGCGGGTTTCGAGACGCTCACCGAGGCCGGGTATCAGCCCGAAATCGCGTACTTCGAGTGCTTGCACGAGCTCAAGCTCATCGTAGACCTCCTTTACGAGGGGGGCTTTGCCAAGATGCATCGATTCGTCAGCGAGACGGCCAAGTTCGGCGATCTGTCGCGCGGGCCTCGGATCGTCGACTCCCATGTGCGAGAAACGATGCGCACAGTGCTCGAAGAGATCCGCTCGGGCGCGTTCGCGAGCGAGTGGATCCTCGAAGATCAGGCGGGAAAGCCCCGATATTCCAAGCTGATGGCCCGCGACCTGGAGCACCCGATCGAGAAGGTGGGCGCCAAGCTTCGAGAGCGGATGCCGTGGCTCGCGGAGGGCGATCGCGCCGACGGCGCTCCTGCCGGCGCCGGTGCGACGGCGACCGCGCAGCCGCGCGCCTCGCACCTGACCGAGGTCAAACGATGAACGCAGCCAAGGCTCTCGTGCGCGCGCTCGAAGCCGAAGGCGTGGACATCGTCTTCGGTTACCCCGGGGGCGCGATTCTTCCCGTCTACGACGCGCTCGTGGATTCGAAGCTGCGTCACATCCTCGTGCGTCACGAGCAGGCCGCCGCGTTCGCCGCCAACGGCTGGGCGCGCGCGACGGGTCAGGTCGGCGTTTGCATCGCGACCTCGGGACCTGGAGCGACCAACCTCGTCACCGGAATCGCGGACGCCTACGCCGACTCCGTCCCGATGGTGATTGTCACCGGACAGGTGGCCACGACCTTGATGGGAACGGACGCCTTCCAAGAACTCGACGTGCTCGGAATGACGATGCCCGTCGTGAAGCACGGCTTCGTCGTCCGACGCGCCGCCGAGATGGCGGACGTCGTCCACGACGCCTTCCGCATCGCGCGCAGCGGGCGCCCTGGACCGGTGCTCGTCGACATTCCGAAGGACGTGGCCTACGCGCCCGTCGACGACCGGCTGCCGCCGTCGGTGAGGCTCGCCGCCGCGCGCGACCCAGTCGTCTCACCCGATCCGGAGTCGCTCGCGCGCGCTTGCAAAGCACTGGAGAAGGCGCGAAAGCCCCTTCTTTACATCGGCGGAGGGGTCCGGCGCGCCCACGCGATCCCCGAGCTTCGAGCGCTGGTCGAAACCACCCGCCTCCCGTTCGTGTCGACGCTCATGGCCTTGGGGAGTGTGCCGACCGAACATCCGCTTTCCCTCGGAATGCTCGGCATGCACGGGACCAAGGCTGCCAACTACGCCGTCCAAGAGGCCGACCTCCTCTTGTGCGCCTGCGCGAGGTTCGACGACCGGGCCACGGGCAAGCTCGCGGACTTCGCTCCCCACGCCGAGATCATTCACATCGACATCGACGGGGCCGAAGTCGGCAAACTCCGGCGCGCCAACGTGGCGCTCGTGGGCGATGCGCGCGTAGCGTTGCGCGAGCTCGCTCGTCCGCTGGACAATATCGAGCCGTGGCGGGCGCAGTGTCTCGGCTGGAAGCGCCAATACGTGCTGGACCCCTCCCCTCGCGACGCGCGCGTTCACGCGCCGACGCTCTTGCGGCGGCTCTCGGAGCGCGCCCCGCGCGACGCCACATTCACGTGCGACGTCGGACAGCATCAAATGTGGGTCGCACAGCACGTGCACTTCGACTCGCCCGACCGTCACCTCACGAGCGGAGGCCTGGGCGCGATGGGGTTCGGCATCCCCGCTGCGGTCGGCGCCTGCTTCGCCCGGCCCGGCTCGCTCGTCGTGACCGTGACGGGCGACGGCTCGATCATGATGAATCTGCAGGAGCTCGCCACGATCGTGCGCTACGCGCTGCCGCTTCGAATCGTGCTGATCGACAACCGCGGCCTCGGCCTCGTGCGCCAGTGGCAAGAGCTCTTCCACGAAGAGCGCTACAGCGAGATCGATCTCAGCGACAACCCCGACTTCGTACGCGTCGCCGAGGCCTTCGGGATCCCGGCGTTCCGGGTCGACCGCGCGGACCAAGTGGAGCACGCCGTCGAGAGAATCGTCGGCGGCCCAGGGCCGCTCCTGTGTCACGTCGTCGTCGACCCGGCAGCCAACGTTTGGCCGATCGTCCGCCCCGGAGCGGCGAACTCGTCGATGTTGGACGACGATCACAAAGCGCCGCGTCCCGCGGCGGGAGGGTCGCGATGAGGATCATAGTGAGGCTGCGGCGAGCGGAAGGCGACCTCGAGAGACTGATCGGCCTGTTCCGCCGCCGCGCGTGGCAGGTGACGTCGCTCGAGGCTCGTGTGGCACGGGACGGCTCGACGATGACGGTACACGCGACGCTCGAGGGGGACCGCTCCCCCGAGGTTCTCGCCCGTCAGGTCGAGCGACTGATCGAAGTGGAGTCGGTCCATCTCGACGAGAGCGAAGCACAAGTTCCGCGCCTAGCCGGCGTACGAACGAAAGAGGTGTGAAGCCATGAGCGCATCGGAGCCCTACGTCGCCATTTTCGACTCGACGCTGCGCGACGGCGAGCAGTCGCCGGGAGTTTCGATCACCCTCGAGGAGAAGCTGGAAATCGCGCGGGCTCTCCGCGACCTTCACGTCGATGCCATCGAAGCCGGTTTTCCCGCGGCCTCGCTCGGCGTCTTCGAAGGCGTGCGCGCGATTGCACGCACGATCGAAGGGCCGATGGTATGCGCGCTCGCCCGGTGTGTGCGCGAAGATATCGACCGCGCGTTCGAGGCGGTGCGCGAGGCGACGCGCAAGAGGCTCCACGTGTTCATCGCGACCAGCCCCATCCACCGCGAGCACAAGCTCCGGATGTCGCGTGAGCAAATCTTGGCGACTCTCTCCGAGGGAGTCGCGTACGCCCGCTCGCGCTGGGACGACGTCGAGTTCTCCGCCGAAGACGCCTGCCGAACCGAGCCCGATTTTATCGCCGAGGTGGTCGAGCGCGCGATCGAAGCCGGCGCGAAGACGATCAACCTCCCCGACACGGTCGGCTACTCCGTGCCCAACGAGATAACGCAGATCTTCCGACACCTGCGCTCGAGCGTGCGCGGCATCGACGGCGTGACGCTGAGCGTGCAGTGCCACGACGACCTGGGGCTCGCGGTCGCGAACAGCTTTGCGGCCGTGGAAGCCGGGGCCCGGCAGGTCGAGTGTACGATCAACGGTCTCGGCGAACGCGCGGGCAACTGCTCGCTCGAGGAGATCGTCATGGCCATGATCACGCGCCGCGACTATCTCGGCGTGAACGTGGGCATCCAAACCCGGCTTCTCTGTCCGACGAGCCGCCTGGTATCGCGCATCACGGGCCTCACGGTTCCGCCGAACAAGGCGGTGGTCGGATCGAACGCCTTCGCGCACGAGGCGGGGATTCACCAGCACGGGGTCTTGGCCAATCGCGCGACTTACGAGGTGATGCGGCCTGAGGACGTGGGGTTCGGCACGTCGCGGCTCGTTCTCGGAAAGCACAGCGGCCGTCACGCGCTCCGAAAGCGCCTCGAACAGCTGGGCTTCAGCGTGCGAGAAGAGCGCTTGGACGACGCGCTCGCGATGGTCAAACGGGTGGCCGAGCACAAGAAGGAAATCGACGACGACGATTTGCGCTCCATCCTCGAAGGACGCGCGACGCTGCACTGGGGTCCCTGAGCCATGGATGTGTGCCTCTACGACACGACGCTGCGGGACGGATCGCAGCGCGAAGGGATAAGCTTCTCTCTCGACGACAAAGTCCGCATTTTGGACTTGCTCGACGAATTCGGCATTCCCTACGTCGAAGGAGGCTTTCCGTCCTCGAACCCCCGAGACGCCGAGTTCTTTCGGCGCGCCAAGCCGCGCCACGCGAAGCTCGTCGCCTTCGGGGGAACGCGACGCGCCGGGGTCCGCGCCGACGAAGACGCCAACCTGCGAACGCTCATCGCGGCTGAAACGCCCACCGTGGCGTTCGTCGGCAAGTCGTCGCGGCGGCACGTCCTGCACGTCCTCGGGATATCCCTGGAAGAGAATCTCGCGATGATCTCCGAGAGCGTGGCGTTCGCGAAGGAGCGCGGGCGGGAGGTCGTGTTCGACGCCGAGCACTTCTTCGACGCGATCGGCGAGGACCGGAAGTACGCGCTCGCCGCCCTCCGGGCGGCAGCCGACGCCGGGGCCGACTGGATCGTCCTCTGCGACACGAACGGGGGCAGTCTCCCGGCGGCGGTGGGTCGCCTCGTGAGCGAGGCGCGCGTGGCGCTTTCCGCGTTCGCAGACTGTAAGGTCGGGATCCACGCGCACAACGACTCGGAGCTCGCCGTCGCGAACAGTCTCGCCGCTGTGGAAGCGGGCGCGCAGATGGTGCAGGGAACGATCAACGGCTGGGGCGAGCGGTGCGGCAACGCAAACCTCGTGTCGCTCGCCCCCACGCTCGCGCTGAAGCTCGGGAAGAGCTGCGTCGACGGGCGCGCGCTCCGTCGCCTGACCGAGCTTTCCCGCCGGACCAGCGAGATCGCCAACATCGCGCCCGACCCCTTCGCGCCTTATGTCGGCGCAGCCGCATTCGCTCACAAGGCGGGGTACCACGCGGCGGCGTCCGAACGACTCGAGGGCGCCTACGAACACGTACCGCCCGAAGCCGTTGGAAACATCCGGCGTATCCTCGTCTCCGAGCTCTCGGGGCGGGGCAACTTGCGCGCTCGGGCCCGATCACTCGGACTGGAAGTCGGCGATGAAGAAGCCGGCGTGCTCGCGAGCGTGAAGGACTTGGAAAACAGGGGCTTCCAGCTGGAGGCCGCCGACGGAACCGTGGAGCTCGTCATGCGCCGGGCCCAGAAGAACTACGCGCCGCCGTTCGAGCTCGTCGACATCACCGTTGTCTCGCAGACCGACTTCCGGCGGGGCATGTCGACGAAGGCGAAAGTCACTCTTCGAGTCTCGGCGGATCCGTTGAGCTCCGAGGCCGAGGGCCGGGGTCCGGTCGACGCGCTCGATCGCGCTCTCCGGCAAACGCTCGTGCCGCGGTTTGCCGAGCTCGAAGGATTGCGTCTCGTGGATTATAAGGTGCGAATTCTGGACCCCGAACGCGCCACCGCAGCCACGACGCGGGTTCTGCTCGAGGCCGCCCACGGCGACGCGCGCTGGGTCACGGTCGGGTGCTCGGAGAGCATCATCGAGGCGAGCTGCCAGGCCCTGCTCGACAGCTACGAGCTCTGCGTGCTGCGCCAGCGCTCGCCCCAGCCGGGCAAAGTCACCAGGTCCACGAATGGAAATCAGGGCAACCCGGGAGACGCGGACGGGCCGTGGGCTCCGCCGGGACATGGCCGGAAAATCGGAGCTGCATCGTGAGCGAATCTACGCTCTTCGGAAAAGTTTGGAGTGACCACGTCGTCACCCCGGAGACGGAATCGACGCCAGCCATTCTCTACGTCGATCTGCACCTGGTCCACGAAGTCACCTCGCCGCAGGCGTTCGAGGTGCTCCGCGAGCGGGGACTGCGCGTGCGACGCCCCGATCGGACCATGGCGACGATGGACCATTCGACGCCCACGACTCCCCGCCCCGCGAAGGGCCCGCGCGTCATCAACGATCAAGAGGCCAGGGCTCAGATCGAGCGGCTCGAGCGCAACTGCAAAGAGCAGGGTGTGGGCCTCTACGCGCTCGGCGACGAGCGGCAGGGAATCGTTCACGTCATCGCGCCCGAGCTCGGGCTGACCCGACCGGGAATGACCATCACCTGCGGTGACAGCCACACGAGTACACATGGAGCGTTCGGCGCGCTCGCCTTTGGCATCGGCACGAGCGAAGTCGGGCACGTGCTCGCCACGCAGTGCTTGCTCCAGCGCCGTCCGCGAACGATGCGCGCGACCATCGACGGTACGCCGCCGCGCGGAGTGAGCGCGAAGGACGTCGTCTTGGCGCTCATCGCCAAGATCGGAACCGCGGGGGGAACCGGTCACGTGATCGAGTACGCGGGCTCTACGATCCGCGCGATGAGCATGGAAGAGCGCATGACGGTCTGCAACATGACGATCGAAGGCGGCGCTCGCGCCGGAATGATCGCCCCCGACGAGACGACGTTCGAGTGGCTCGCGGCGTGTCCCGAGGGTCCGCGAGGGTCGGCGTGGGATCGGGCCCTTTCGCGCTGGCGCGCGCTCCGTACCGACGACGACGCGTCATTCGACCGAGAAGTGACGCTCGACGGGTCCTCGCTCTCGCCGATGATCACGTTCGGCACCGATCCGTCGACGGCCATCCCAATCGGATCACCCGTGCCCCAGGCAAACGGCGATACGACGCGCGCTCGGGCGCTCGCGTACATGGGACTCGAGGGGGGCAAGCCCTTGCTCGGGCATCGGGTCGACGTCGTGTTCGTAGGGAGCTGCACGAACGCCCGCCTCAGCGACCTCCGCCAGGCCGCGTCCGTGGTGCGGGGGCGCCGAGTGGCGCCTGGCGTGCGCATGCTCGTCGTCGCAGGGTCCCAGCAAGTGAAGCATCACGCCGAGGCCGAGGGACTCGACCGCATCTTTCGCGAAGCCGGTGCCGAATGGCGCGAGCCCGGCTGCTCGATGTGCATCGCGATGAACGGCGATCGCCTGGACGCCGGCCAGTATGCCGTCAGCACGAGCAACCGCAACTTCGAAGGGCGCCAGGGACCCGGGGGCCGCACATTCCTAGCCAGCCCACTCACCGCCGCAGCCGCCGCCGTGACCGGTCGGATCACCGACGTCCGCGAGCTCCTCGACTGACGCTACTTTCCGAACAATTTTCACCGGAAGCTCGACCCCCCATGGAACCGATTCGCACCATCGTCTCCCGCTTCGTTCTTCTGCCCATCGACGACGCCGATACCGATCAGATCATCCCGGCGCGCTTTCTGAAGACCACGTCGCGAGCAGGTCTCGGGGCGCATCTCTTCGCCGATCGCCGCGGCCCCGAATTTCCGCTCGACCGACCCGAGGCGCGCGGGGCCCAGGTGCTCGTGGCGGGCCGGAACTTCGGCTGCGGGTCATCGCGCGAGCACGCGCCCTGGGCGCTCGGCGACGCGGGGTTTCGCGCCATCATCGCGCTCGGAATCGCGGACATCTTCCGGGCCAACTCCATCAAGAATGGCATCGTCCCAATCGTCGTCGACGAAGCCTTTCACGCGAAGCTCACCGCAGCACCCAATTCCGAAGTGGTGATCGACTTGGACAAGTTGACGGTCTCGATGCGCAACGGCGGCGCGACGGCTTCGTTCGCGCTCGATCCGTTCGCCCGGCATTGTCTGATGGCCGGTATCGACGAGCTCGGGCTACTCCTCGGGCAGCTCGACGCGATTGCGGCGTACGAAAAGAGAGCCGAGGCGCTGTCGTGAGCCTCATCGCGGTCCTGGCCGGCGACGGAATCGGTCCAGAGATCACAGCGGAAGCGGCGCGCGTCATCGGCGCGGTCGCGCACCGATACGGCGCGTCGATCGAGCTGGCGTCCGCTCCGATGGGCGGGTGCGCTATCGATCTCACGGGCTACCCCCTTCCCCAGACCACCCTCGACTTGTGCCTGCGCTCCGATGCGGTCCTTCTGGGCGCGGTCGGCGGACCGAAGTGGGAAACGCTCGAGGGATCTCGTCGTCCCGAAGCCGGCCTTCTCGGCCTGCGCAAGGGGCTCGGGACGTACGCGAACTTGCGACCCGTCGCCCCGCATCCACGGATGATCGAGCGGGCGCCGCTGCGGCCGGAGCTGCTGAAAGGCGTGGACCTCGTCGTCGTCCGCGAGCTCACGGGCGGCATCTACTTCGGCGCACGAGGACGCCAGGGGGATACGGCGTTCGACACTTGCACGTACACCGTATTGGAGATCGAGCGCGTGGTCCGACTCGCGTTCTCGATGGCGCGGGGACGCCGACGGCGTGTGACGTCGATCGACAAGGCGAACGTCCTCGATACCTCCCGCCTCTGGCGCGAAGTGGCGGTGCGGGTCTCCAAAGACTTCCCAGACGTCAGTCTGGCGCACGAATTGGTCGACGCCGCCGCGATGCGGCTCATTCGAAGCCCGGCCGACTACGACGTCATCGTCACGGAGAACCTCTTCGGGGACATCCTCAGCGACGAGGCGTCGGTTCTCGCCGGATCGATCGGGATGTTGCCCTCGGCATCCCTGGGGGATGGCAAACTGGGTCTGTACGAGCCGATCCACGGATCGGCGCCCGACATCGCCGGACGGGGCATCGCGAATCCGTACGGTACGATCCTCAGCGTCGCAATGCTGCTCCGATACTCATTGCGGGCGGAGGAGGCGGCCAAAGCGATTGAACGCGCCGTGACGGACGCGATCGACGCCGGTGTCGTTCCAGGCGACTTGGGCGGAAAGGCCACGACCGTCGAGTGCGGCACCGCGGTGGTGGAGCGCATTCACTGAAACTGGCCGCTCGACGTGAGCAGGTCGCCGGCGTTGAACGACGGAAAGGTGTCGGTCACTTGCTGACCGTCGGTGGCCGTCAACCGAATCGTGAACGGGCCCGTCCCAAAGCCTCCGGCGTCGGTCAGCGTTCCGTCCGTGCCCCACGAGAGCGCCGTCCAAATCGCGTGATTTTGGCTCTTCACTTCCACCTTCGCTAGCGCAATCCGCTCGTTTCGCACCCAGAAGCTCGTCCACCAGATACTCGCCTGAGTCTGGAACTGGTACTGGATGGCGCCCGAATCCGGGCACTCGGCGAATTGCCACGTCATGTTCCGAGGAAACACGTTGCAATCTGCCGTCCCTGCGAGCGCGGTGCACACGTCGGCGCTGACGTCGATGTCGTTCGGACCGGTACTGCCGTAAGTAACGACCCGCGCGACCACCGATTTGCCGTTTGTCGCCTGGATTCGTACACAGGCGTCACACAGGCGGCCACCGTCGATGTGCTGCGTGTTGAGGCCCGCGAGGAGGCTTCCTTCTTCTGCCTGAACGCTGGAAGGATACGGGGCACAGGCGTTGTGCCATTGGGATTCTTGCCAATCGACCGGACCAAGATTGTATTGTCCGGAGTATGAGGTCCCGTAGTCCGCGCCTGCTTCCAAGGCCATGCCCGTGCCCGCACCAGAGCCGGCGCCGGAAGTGGCCGCCGCGCTCGCGCCCGCCTCGACGGAGGTTCCCGGGCTCGCGCTCGCCTGTCCCAGCGAGCTCTCTCCGCCGTGGATGCCGGGCGGCGAACGCGCATCCGAGCCGCCACACGCGAGCAACGACATAGGGAGCGACCCGTAAACGGCACATCGACCCATCCTAAAAGAATACCGCCTTGACCGAGCTCTCGCCGATCGATTTTCCTCCCGGGCGGGCCGGATGTGGGACGGACGCGCAACACGTGGCCCCCGTGATACACGCCCTGAGATGCAGCGCCCTCCCCCCCTCCGCCTCTTCCGCCCGCTCCGCACGGACGGTTCGAACGCATTCGCATTCTACAGCATGCGGGAGCGCGTCCCGCGTATCGCGCGCGATACGATCGAGCGCAATGGCGACTATTCCGCGGCCGTCCGGCGCGCGATCGAGGGACTGGCGCACGACGTAGAGCGCGACGCCCGGCTTCCAACGCCGCGCTTTCCGGACGCCGATGTGCCCGGCTGGATCAGCGCCCATGCCGAGCACGAGCGCGAGACGTGGCTCGGCGCGGAGTGGTTTCACGCCGAGCTCGCGTTCTATCGAGAGCTCGTCCATGCCTGCCGGTTCTGGGAGACTGGACGCGATCCGTTTGCGCCGGTGAAAATGGAAGAGTTGTCGGGAGAGCGGCCGTGGTCGCGACTGGAAGCCGCACTGGCGCTCGCGAGCGGCACGCGCGAAGATCGGATCGCTTCGCTCCTCGAGGCGTGCTTGTGGGGAAACCGCGTCGACCTGAGTTATACGGTCGCCGCTTCGCTCTCGCACCGGCGCGAAGAGGACCTCCTCGTCGACGAGCGCGACGCAGCCCTCGCCTTTCTAGCCGTCCCCGGCGCGAGCGTGCACGTCGTGGCGGACAACGCGGGAACCGAGCTTGCCCTCGATCTCGCTCTCGTCGGCGCGATCCTGGAGTCGCCCCAGTCGACGGTCACCCTCCACCTCAAGATGCAACCGATGTTCGTCAGCGACGCGATGGTGCGCGACGTTTGGGACCTCATCGAGCGAATGCGTGCGCGCGGGGGCGGTCTGTTCGGATCACTGGCCGCCGAGCTCGACGAGTGCTTCGCGAGCGGCCGCCTCGTGCTCGCTCCCGACCCATTCTGGACCGGCCCGCGCTTCTTTTGGGAGCTGCCGCCTCACCTCCGTGCGGCTCTCTCCTCGGCAACGGTCGTCGTGCTCAAGGGCGACGTGAACTACCGGCGTCTCCTCGGCGACGCCCTCTGGCCCCCCGCGACCCCGCTCGCCCGAGCCAGCGCTTACACACCGGCGCCGGTCGTCTGCCTGCGTACGATGAAGAGTGACCCAGTCGCCGGCCTTCCGGACGGCTTGGCCGAAGCGCTCGACGCCACCCATCCCAATTGGCGCATCGACGGGCAGCGCGCCCTCGTGCAAACGATCGTCCCCTGAGACGCCAATTCAACCTTTGTCGTCGCGGGATACCAGCAGCTCCACGGACGCTGCCTCCACGCTGGTGGAGGTCGGCGGGCGGGCCTTCGTGATGACGATCCGAACCGAGGTGGCGACGAAGTCGGCAAAAATGCGCTCGACGATGCGCTTGGCCAATGTCTCGAGCAAGCGGCAGCTTCCCGCCGTTCCTTCGTCGACGATGACCGAGGCGATGCGATCGTAGTCCACGACGTCGCGCCGATCGTCACTCCGCGGAAGTGCGCTCGGAGGGAACGACACGTCCGCATGAACGACGAAGTCCTGCGGAAGGCGGCGCTCGGACGCCGACGCCCCGTGTCGACTCCTGAACCGGACCCCGTCGAGGCGTATACTATACTCGCGTACGGCCATCGGACCGCACCATACTATTCGCAGGACGCTTCCTGCTCCGTCATTGTGCTCGGCACGCCGAGCACTCCGCAGGCGGAGGCAGCGACGAATCGAGCCAAGACCGGGCCTCCGACGATCCGCACGCTGCGAATCTGCCGCCTCCGCTCCCAGAGGCCCCTTTCCCCAACGCTGGCAACCGAAGGAGCACACCCGGTCAGCCTCCGGAGATCGATGACCACGTCGAGCGTGCCGCGCAGGTACGGCAAGACCGCCGCGACCAGCTGGCGCATATCGGCCGCCTGAACGTGACCCGTGAAAGCGACGGCGACCGCGCCGGGCCGCGGCGTCGTGATCGCCCACGGAGCGGGCGGCTGCACGCGTTCGTCCGCCCTCGTAAAATCAGCGATGATTTCGACGAGCGTCTCGATGTCGAACGGCTTCGCTGCAAATGCGTGAAAACCTGCCGCGATCGCCGGGCGAACTGCCTCCGCCGCGGAGACTGCGACCGCCGGGGTAAGCCCCCCCTTCTCGGGAGGCAACGAGCGGATCCGCCGAATCATTCCGTACCCGTCGCCGCCCGGCATCCACAGATCGGAGACGATGATATCCGGTCGCTCGCGCTCGAAGACCTCGAAGCCCTCTGCGCCGGACTTGGCTCCGAACACGACTGCCCCGTCGAGAGCCAAGAACTCCTCCAGCATTTCGCGGGTGTCGTGATCGTCCTCCACGAGGAGCGTTCGTACGTCGCTCAAGCGCGCCGGGCGGTTGAGAATGGATGCGGTCACCGTTTTACGAGCTTAGAGGCAACCGCCCCGAGCGCCATCTGATTTCCCGCAAACACGAGCCTGAGCGGCTCATCTTTCCAGTCAAGACCGCTGGCCTCGCTAGGGCACGGCTTCGACCGCTTTTGCGAGACCGGTCGCGAGCCTTTCGAATACCAGAGCGACGATCGCGAGCGTTGCCAGTGCGCGAAGCGGCGCCAGCAGCGCGTGCACCTGCGCCGGCGAGGCCGCGCGAGCGACGAGCGCGGCAGCAATCTCAACGACAATTGCCGAGGCGAGCAGGGGTCCCCCCAGCGCGACGGCGAGCTGGATTCCGCTCACGAGGTCGTGCACCGCGGCCAGGAGCGGGTGGTCGCCGGCCGGCCTCAATGCGAGCGCGACCGCCACGCGCGCCGGACCTCCGGTGGAGAGGAACACGGCGGATCCGAGAAGCGAGAGGAGGATTCCAAGCGGCGTCGCGCGCCCCTCGACCGCGGGCGAGCTGGCCGATTCCTGGGACCCACGCAGCGCGTCCAAGACGCCGCCCGCCATCGTCGCCGCCCAGAGGGGCACAGCCGCTGCCAGAGCCACCGGCAGCCCTCGCGCCGCCTCTAGCAATAAGAGCGAAGGCCAAGGCGGCGATGGGCTCGGAACGCCCAAACCAACCGGACCGACCGCAGGGAATACGGCCGCCGCAAATGCGAGCCCCATCACGGCTCGGGCCGGAGCCGGTAACGCCCTGAGACCGAATGCCGGCACGAGGATGACCGCAGGCACGCAACGAGCCCAGGCAAGGCCCAGCGATGCGAGATCCAACCCCGACCGCGCCAAGACTTCGACGATTGCGTCGACGAGCGCCCCGGGCATCCAAGCGAGAGTGTTGGCGCGGCAGCGCACGGCCTGTCAAGAAGTCACGCCGGGACTTGTTGACGGCTGCCTCGCGTCTCGCCCATTCTCCGCGCGAGCATTCATGGCACTGGACCTTTCTCTCATCGGCAGGCCGGGTTCCCCGACAACGCTCGAGTACAATTGGAAGGACGTCGTCTTGTATGCGCTCGGCGTCGGCGCCAAGGCCGGTGAGCTCGACTATCTTTACGAGCGGCACGGGCCAAAGGTCCTGCCGAGCTTTCCGGTCATTTCGAAGTTCGGCCCGATGCTCGCGCTCCTCGCCGAGACGGGGGGCAATCTTGCGATGGTGGTACACGGGGCCGAGCGCGTGAAGGTCCACGCACCGCTCGCCCCGAGCGGCAAGCTCGTCACCACCGTGACCATTCGCGGCATCTACGACATGAAGAGACTGGCACAGGTGCTGGTCGATGCTCGCTCCGCGGACCAAACGGGACGGCTCATCGCAGAGACGACGTCCTCGATCCTTTTTCGAGGCGAAGGCGGCTTCGATGGGCCGCCGCCCCCCAAGGAGCCGGCGCCCGTCGAAAAGCCGAGGGACACACCGCCCACATTCTCTGTGGAGGAGCAGACCGGAACTGAGCAGGCCCTGCTCTATCGCCTGTCCGGTGACCTCAACCCGTTGCACGCCGATCCGGATTTTGCGCGGTCGGTGGGCTTCGAGCGGGGGCCGATTCTTCACGGGCTTTGCACCTTCGGCTTTATGGTGCGGCACGTCGCGAAGGCGGTCTGCGGCGGAGACGCGACGCGTCTGCGTGAGTTCGAAGCGCAGTTTCGGCGGCCCGTTTGGCCCGGAGAGACGCTGGTCACAGAGGGCTGGCACGTGCGGCCCGACGCCATCGCGATTCAAGTCAGGGTGAAAGAACGCGACGAAGTCGTGATTTCGGGAGCTTGGGCGATCCTCTCGTAGCCGGTGATCAACAGGGCTATCGCCCGCACGCCACTGTCTTCTCCGACACGGCAAGAGCCGGCGGCTGACACGGCCAACCCACGTAAAAGTGCTGCAGCCACGGAACCACCAAGCCATCGTCGGCCTTCGCCCGGTCGGTAGCGGAGCGCGTATTGGCCCAGGCAACCGGATGCGCGGCAACGGGACAAGGTGGAATGTGGCCACGAAGAGGCCCCTGCTCGGCGTAGCGGCCGCAGGAGTCTCCGCCGTTGGAGATGACGTCGTGGACGCGGTCGTCGCCGCTTCCGCCTAGGCGCGGGGCGTTCGCCAACCCAGCTTCAATTGACGGAGCACAACCCGCCGACGTACCAAGCACAAGTACCGCGAGCATCGGCCATCTCGACATGGCAGCCCTCCGGGACCGGTTCGTCCTCGCCTGAGGGAGAGGAGCGCGCGTGCGCAGGCTCGTACACCGCGCACACCTCGTAAGTTAAGCGCTCGAACCCGGTTCGTCCAGGTCGGGAAATCATTTCCCATGCGTCCTTGTCCAACGGCGTTCGTTGGGCCACGAACTAGAGGGACAAGGGGACAGGCCGTAGTCTAGAGGGGGATTCGATAACCTACCGTTACGCCGATCTCGAGGGCCCTCACGCTGCCCGAAAGCGTCGGGCAATCGTTGAGCGGATCACACGACGACGCGGTCGAGAACGGCAAGAACGACTGACTCGACTTACTCGGGAGAATCCACTGGTCTGCACGAAGCGCCAGACCGATGACCCACTCGTCGGTCACCAAGTAATCCGCTCCCGCCTGGACCCCGACTGCGAACCCTTCGGTGCTCACGGACTGCGTGCTGTTGCCGAATATCGCGGGGACCCGCGGAGAGTTCTCCGTCGTGAAGCGATCGGCGACGACGACCACTCCGCCGGTCATTCCGAGCCAGCCCTCGAACCAGCGGGAACGCACCGGGAAGTAGCGCACTTCTCCTCCGAGGAACAAATAGCTGCGCGAGTGGGTCCTCATCAGGCCGCTCGCGCCGCCAAAGTTCGGGTCGCTCGTCGGCCGCGGCGCGAAGACGGTCCCGGCGCCGAAGGCCCAATCGCGCGTGGCCCGGTAAAGAAGGTGTGCCCCGGTCTGCAACGTCGCGTCACCCTTACCGAACGTTCCAATCGGCGTCGCCCCGCCCTGGTTGGCCGGCGAGATCGCGGCGTTGGGGAGCGCGATGATGCCGAGCTCGAGCTCAGCGATCGTGTGCGGGCGGTCGAGCAGCGAGAGGTGGTCGCGCGGCGTGTCGTCGGCCGACGCGAGCCCTGGCACCGCGAACGCGAAGCCCGCAACGAGCAAGAGCGGGAACGCGCGCATGACCGATCGGGGAGGCTATCCGAGCAGCCCTATCATAGCCACTTGGCACTCGAAGCGGCAGCCGGCGCCTCTCCGCTCCCCGGCGCCGGCGGCGGGGGGGCAGACGGCCGCGACTTCGGCTCTGTGTCGCTTCCGGCCTGTCCGACCTGCACGACACGAACAGCGCGCACCGGAGCCCCGTCGGCGCGAGCGGCGAACGTCACTTCGAAGCGCCCTCCTTGCAGGAAGGTGAACGTGGCGCGCCACAAACCCGATCCGTCGTCGACGGCATCGAGCTTGGTGCCCGGGGCGATGCCCGGTCCCGCGATGCGAAAGGTCGCTCCGTCTACTTTGGGCCGCGGCGCGGCGGCCGAGCCGCCGACAACGCGAGCCGAGAAATCGACGGGCTGTCCCGAGCCCGGTTTGGCGTTCGAGGCGTCGATCGTCGCTCTCGCTGCCATGGGCGCGGCGAGAGCGGGCGCCGGCGCACCGGCGCTAGCCAGCGGTGGCACGGAGTCGCTCGGCGGGGGGGCCTGGGCTTGCGCTTCCATTTCTGCCGCGAGCCGCTGGGCCACGTCGTCGCTGGGGTCGAGCTGATACGCGAGCTTCGCGAGCCGCAGCGCCTCGCCGACACTCCCCTCGTCGCGCCGCGAGCGCGCCGCCTTGACGAGATCGTTGCAGGCGAGGGCCCGAATCCGCAAAAGCTGCGGTTCGTTCGCCCATCGCGAAAGGCCCTCTTTCGTGAGATCACGCACGTTGTCGCCTGGGGGCGAATCCCAGCGCCCGTGAAGGAGTGCGTCGTTGCTTCGCGCGACGACCTCGGACATGGACAGTTCCTGGGCACGCCTCGCACCCGCTCGGCCCGCGATGCCCGCAGCGCCGAGAACTCCGACCAGGAAACACGCGACGACGAGCGTCCACAAGGCCATGGCGCGCGCCCGGCCTCTTGGCGCGCCGATCGCGTCGGCCGACTTTGTCTCCGGAGCGACGGTCGCCGTGGGCGCGGGCGTCACCGCGGGCTGCCGGTGCTCATTCATCGTCGCGTCGACATCGGGCGGCGGGGACCACGTCGGGGCGACGGTTCCGGGGGCCGACGCGGGCGGCTCGGCGATCTCGGTACGCACCGGAACCCGCGCAGGCGGCTGCGTGCTCCGGATCGCTCCGCTCATGGTCGGGTGCGCGAGGATGTCCTGCGCTCTCAGTCCGCTCGCCACGGCGGCGTCGAGCAGCATCCGACCGAGTGCTCGAGCGTTCTCCGCCCGTTCGTGCGGCCTCTTGGCGAGGTTCGCCATGACGACCCCCTCGATGGCATCGGGAACGTACAGGGCAGGCGTCATGCTCTTCAAAGGCGGCGGCGCATCGTGAATCTGATGCACGAGTAGCGCTACCGCTTGCTCTGCGTCGAAAGGAGTACGACCCGCGAGCATCTGGTAGAGCATCGTCGCGATCGAGTAGACGTCCCCCGGCGGTCCGACCGTGTCGCCTCGCGCCCCCTCGGGGGAAATGTAACGCGCGGTGCCGAAGATGAGTCCCGCGGCGGAACCCATCGCCTGGTCTCCCCAGTTCAGCCGGGCGATTCCGAAGTCCAGCACTTTGACGAAATCGGGATCGTCCGTGCGCTTCACGAGCATCACGTTCTCGGGCTTGAGATCCCGGTGCACGATTCCTTGCGCGTGGGCCTCCCCTGCCGCCTCGCAGAGTGCGAGCGCCACGTGAAGCGCGCGCGGCAAGGGGAGCGTTCCTCCCGACGCAGCCAGCGCGCTTTGCAGCGACAGGCCGTCCAGGTATTCCATGACGATGTACATCGCTCCGTCGGGAAGCTGTCCCGTGAGCAGAACGTGCACGACGTGCGGGTGTGCCAAACGGGAGGCCACCCTTGCCTCGCGGTGAAAGCGCGCCACGACCGTCGGGCTGGCCGAGAGCTCGCGGTGCAAGATCTTTACGGCGACGTCGCGGTCGATCCCCTTCTGAAACCCTCGGTAAACTCGTCCCATCGCTCCGATTCCCACGAGCTGGCGAATCTCGATGGGACCGACGATCTCGCGGCCGATATAGGGATCGGTTGCGGCGAGAGCGGCGATGTCCGCCGGGGACGTCGTGAGCGGTGACCCGTCGAGCGCGCAAAAGAGCGCGTCCGCGGCGTATCGCGCTCGACACGACGGGCACGCCTTCGGCAACGAAGCATCGGCGATGGCCAGCCCGTCACCCTCTGGGTTCACGCTACCCATGGTAGCCTGGCTTACACTGCCTGCACGTCGCGAGAGAGGGAACGGGCGAGGGCCGACGATGGGTTCGTCTCGTGCCGGAATGTTTCCAGCGCGGTTGCGCCGGCCGCCCGCGTTTGCTTAAGGTGCGGCCCGTCGTGACCGCCGATAGCAGCAGCACTGGTTGGTCCGTGCAGCTCCCTCACTTCGAGGGTCCGCTCGACCTTTTGCTGCACCTTTGCCAGAAACACGAGCTCAACGTCCTCGATATTCCCGTCGCTTTCGTCACCGAGAAGTACCTGGAATACCTCGCGGTGATGCAGCTCATGCAGCTCGACCTGGCGGCGGAGTACTTGGTGATGGCGGCCACACTGGCCCACATCAAGTCGAGGATGTTGCTGCCCGCGGCTCCCTCGGACCCGGACGACGAAACCGACTTCGCCGACGAGATGGATCCTCGCGAGGCTCTCATCAAGCGATTGCTCGAATACCAAAAGTACAAGCACGCGGCCGAGGAGCTGGCAGCGCGCGGCGTGGCGGGGCGAGACGTGTTTGGTCGAGGGATGCCGGTGTACGCGGGTTCCGGCGACCCCGCCGGCGCCGAGGCAAGGGCGGCGCCGCCCCTCGCCGAGATTCCCGTGTTCGCGCTGGTCGAAGCTTTTCAGCGGGTGCTCGACCGCAGCAAAATCAAGTTGTCGCACGACGTCGTCGCCGACCGGATTAGCCTCGGCGATCGCATCGGCGAGCTCTCCGAGTTGCTCGCCGCCCGAGGACGGGTCGCGTTCGAAGACACGTTCGACGGGCTAGCGACGAAGTTCGACCTGGTAATCACGTTTCTGGCACTCCTCGAGATGACGAGACTCAAGATGACGCGTTTGTTTCAGTCGGGGCCCTTGGGGCCGCTCTACGTCGAACTCGCCGCGGCTCCCGAGGAGCGGCCTGCCACGAGCGCGGAGGATCCTCCGCAGTGAGCCGAAGAAAAAAAGCAGACGAGGCCGACACGACGGCGCCGAGTCCCGACATACCCACCACGGTGTCGCCCGAGGAGGCACCGACGCGCCACGACATCCCTACCCTGGACGCGGACGACGCGGACGCCGAGGCGGGTGTCGAGGAAGCGCGCGCCCTGCCCTTGCTGCATCTTCGAGGCCTCATCGAGGCGCTCGTCTTCGCGAGCGACAAGCCTCACAAAGCGAGCGAGCTCGCGAGACTCGCCTCGGCACCGGTCCAGCAAGTCAAGGCGATGCTGGCCGAGCTGAGCGAGAGCTACGCCGGGCGGGGCATCGTGCTCAGCGAAGTGGCCGGCGGTTGGATGTTTCGCACGAACGCCCAATACGCGCCGTTCGTGCGCGAGCTGACGACCGAGCGGCCGGTGCGGCTGACACGGGCCCAAGTGGAGACGCTCGCCATCGTCGCCTATCGCCAGCCGGTCACCCGCCCCGAGATCGACGACATCCGTGGCGTCGACAGCGGCGCAACACTCAAGCTCCTGCTCGAACGAGATCTCGCGCGCATCCTCGGGAAAAAGGACGAACCGGGCCGCCCGCTGCTCTACGGGACAACGAGCCAATTTCTCTCCTTTTTCGGGCTGAAATCGCTGCGCGATTTACCGACCCTGCGCGAGTTCACCGAGCTCAGCGAAGATTCCCAGCGCGAGGCAGACGCCGAGCTCGGCGAAGTCCGGCCGGAGCCGGCATCGCCGGGCGACACGATCGCAGCCCCGCCGATGCCGGAGGTGACCTCCGAAACCGCCGCGCCCGGCCGCGATGCAGATGAGTCGGACGAGCACGAACCACGACGACCGGGCGACGGCGATCCAGAGCCGGGCGAAGGCGAAAGCTGATCTCTTCTCCTCGGCTTCATCCTTCCGCACTGGCGGGATCGGGATAGAGGTCGGCGAGCTTCGAAACTTCGTCGCGCAACTTCTTGTGCGCGGCGATCTTGCGGAGGAGCTCCCATACTTTCGGGTCGGCAAGCGCCTTGAGCGGGTCGGCCCCTGACCCGCGCGCCTTGCGTGGAATGGCCGCAGGGCCTTTCGCGCGCAGCGCGGTGATCCGATCGACGAACGCCTTGGTGGGAAAGAGGTTCGCCTTCTCCCAGGCAAGGACGGTCGCCTGATCGACGCCGAGCGCCGCGGCGAGCTCCTTGGCCGTGCAGGAGAGTTCTTTGCGAACCTCCTTTATTTCCTCCGGGGTCACGAGGACGCTCCGCCCGCCACCGTCATCTTTGCGACCCGAATCGTGGGGGACGCCGTCGCCGTGCGCATGTCGAGATCGCTTCCGATCGCGTCGACTCGGTGCCAGAGATCGTCGACGTTGAGCGAAATGGTCACTTCGCTCACCGGATAAGCGAGCTCGCCGCCTTCGATCCAAAAGCCCGACGCGCCGCGGGAGAAGTCTCCCGTGACCGAGTTGAACCCGAAGCCCATCATTTCGGTCACGTAGAGGCCGCTCCGGGTGCCCTTTACGATGGCTTCGTTCGAATCACTGCCCGGTTGGAGGACAAAGTTCGACGTCCCGGCGCCGACTCCTGCACCTCCCCCGCGCGCCGCGCTCGCCGTGCTGTCACGACCGAGTTTGCGCGCGGAATAGCTGTCGCACAAGTACGTACGGAGAATCCCTTTCTCGACGACGACGTTCCTTCGACTGGCCAATCCCTCGCCGTCGAACGAGCGCGAACCGGGTGCGCGCGGCAGGAGCGGATCGTCGACCACGGTCACGAGGTCGCTCGCCACGCGCGAACCTTCGCGATCGACGAGATAGCTCGACTTACGCCAGATTGCGCTGCCCATGACGCAGCCCGCGAGAAGTCCGAGAATCGACCGAGCCGCGTCCGGGTCGAAGACGACCGGCGCCTCGCACGTACGCACCGTGCGCGCACCGAGCTTGCGGAGGGTGCGCCGAGCAGCCTCTCGGCCGACCTCGCCCGGCGGATCGAGCTCGGCGAGGTGTCGCCGCGCGGTCCAGTGGTACCCGCGCCGATTCTTTCCGCCCTCGTCGGCCGCCACGGCGGCAACGCTCAACGACTGATACGAGCCCGCGTAGGCCGCGCGAAAGCCGCTCGACAGCACCATCGCGACCCCGCCCGCCGTGCGCCCGAAGGTTGCCCCTTCGCTGTTTGTAATGCGCGGGTCGAACGCGAAGGCAGCGGCCTCGGCTTCCTTTGCAACGGCGATGGCCCGCTCGGCGTCTACGCCGCCACCCTCCGGATCGTAGAGGTCGAGATCAGGCAGAGCGGAGGGGTCGCACAAGAGCTTCGGATCGGCCGGACCCGCAAACGGATCCTCTTGCGATAGCCCAACCAGCTCGATCGCGTCCGAGACGAAGCGCTCGATGCCCGCCTCCGTGAGATCGCTGGTCGAGGTGGATGCGACTCGCTTGTTCTGAATGACCCGAAGCCCGGCCGCTCGAGTTCCCGCCTCCTCGACGAGCTCGGGTTCACCTTTCCGTATCCGAGCCGACAGCTCGGCTCCCGAACGAAGGACACACTCGGCGACGAGATCGCGTCCGCCTCGCTCGAGAGCCATTCGCAAAATGCCGTCTCCGAGCTCGAGCAACTCGGCGAGCTCGCGTTGGATCGATGATGTCATTGTCGGTGAAGGCTAATGCGTGTCCTCGAATTGGGCATCCGTAAACATGGCCGTGGCCTACGGACGTCGGACGGATTGCACGGCCGCGCCCGCCGCGCACGCTCGATGCATGCAGCGGTACAATCCATGAACGCAGGAGACTACGTCCCGCCGCCGTGTGCCGCCGCGTCGGCCCTCCTCAAGCGACGCGGACGCTGGTACGCGCTCGTATCGTGCCCCGAGTGCACTGCCCAGCTTCGCGTGAAGCTTTCCCTTGGTCCGATGGTCGCTCGCTGCGATGCCTGCGCCGCCGAGGTGGAAGCCGACGTGGCGCGGGTCGTCGCCGCGGGAAGCGCGTAGACGTGCCCGCGCTACGGGCCCCATTTTGCGGTGAAGTCTCGATGGACGCCGAGCCCTGGGTCGAGCGCGAGTTGTTTCGCTCGGTACCCCGTGCAAAGCGCCCGCACGACGATGCGGCGATCCTCGACTTGGAAGTCCACGCGCCAGTCTTTTAGCGCCAGCCGCATCCCGGACGCGCTCGATCGGATGCGGCGGTACGGGTGAGGTTGGGGGCCGAGTGCGAGAGCCGCCTCGATGGGCGCCCGGAGATCGATCCGACGCTCGGCAAGCCAGCTGACCTGAGCGTCTGCTTCGGCCGAGAAGGCCACCTTCCACGCCGGCAGCGGGTCCGGTGCTTCGAGCCAGCCGGAGCGAGCTCCGGGGTGAGCGTCCGCGTACGCCACGTACGGCTTGAGGTCCAGCACCGGCGTTTGGTCGAGGATGTCGATGCTCCGCACGTGCACCACGCACCCATCGACTCGATCGATCTTTACCGCGCTGAGACCGATCGGATTCGGGCGGTGCGGCGAGCGCGTTCCGAAGACGCCACGCTTCGACCCGCTGCGCGGAGGAAGCACCTTGCCCTTCCAGCCCCGTCCCTCTTCCACATTTCTGTGGAAAACGAAGACGACCCACACGTACTCCCAGGCGTCGAGACCCTCGAGCGCGTGTTCGTAGCCGCGACCCGGAAAGAGCTCGATTGTGGCCGGAACGTCGATTGCCAGGGGCGGCTGTCTCGGCGCTTCGGCGCGCTGCGTAAAGGGGGAGCGGACGACGCCGATGGGGGAGAAAGCGAAGGTCGACGCCGACACGGGTGGATGGGGTGTGGAAAATTCGAGAGAACCGCCGGCCGACACGATCTCGATCGGCGACGGGATTGATTTGTATTCTAATTAGAGGGGAGACTCAAACCCATGCGGCATCAAGCACGCGCCCTTCTTTCGGCCACCGTGTTGGCGAGCCTCTTTTCCGTCACCCGTGCGAGAGCGACCGACCCCGATGAGAAGACCCAGTGCATCGCGGCCTCCGATCAGGGGCAACAGCTTCGCGACGACGGGAAGTTCAAACTAGCGCGCGACGCGTTCACGCGGTGCTCGCGGGCGACGTGCCCAGGCATCGTCCGGCAGGAATGCGGGCAGTGGCTCGTGGACCTCGAAGCGAAGATTCCTACGGTGGTGGTCGACGCCACCGACAACAAGGGAAACGACTTGGTCAGCGTCAAGATGAGCGTGGACGGCACGGAAGTGGCCGCAAAACTCGACGGACTGCCCATTGCCGTGGACGGCGGTGAGCACGTCTTCCACTACGAAGCCGCCGGCTTTCCGCCCGTCGAAGAGCACGTCGTCATCCGATCCGGCGAGAAGAACCGCGTCCTGAAGGTGCGCTTCGTCGCGAGCGCGCCCCCTGTCCCTGCGGTCGCTCCGGCGTCGCCGGCGCCCGAGGCCTCGCACGCCGGCGGCGGGATCCCGCTAGGGGCCTGGGTCTTCACGGGAATCGCCGTCGCGGCGTTCGCGAGCGAGACCTACTTCGGTCTCGCCGGCACCAACCAGTACAACCAGGACAAGGGAACGGGCCCCGGCAGCTGCGCGCCGCATTGCAAGTCGTCGGAGGTCAGTTCCATCCGCACTCAATTTGCGATTGCCGACGTATCGCTCGGCGTAGGGGTCGTCTCGGCGTGTTTTGCCGCATATTTCTTTCTTGGTCCCCGCCCCGTGAGCCAGACTCCCGCGACCGCATTCGACTTCGCGCCCCGTCCGGGTGGCGGGGTCGCCACGATGAGCGGCAGGTTCTGAAGTAATCCGTCCGTTCGGCGATTCGACTCGGCCGCGTGCGGAAGCCGCGCACTCCTGCGCCTTCCGGCCATGGGGACGTTTACGGATGCCCAATTCGAGGACACGCGCTAAGCCTCGGGCCGGCCCATGCCTCCAAACCTCCCGCTCCTCCTCGAAATCGGCACCGAGGAGCTCCCATCTTCTTTCGTCGACGCCGCCCTGGCAGCACTTCCGAAGATCGTGGCCGACGAGCTGGCTCAGGCTCGTCTCTCGCACGGCGTGCTTCGAGCGCTCGGCACCCCGCGACGACTCACGATTTTGGTTCGCGACGTGCAAAGCAGGCAGCTCGACCTCGACGAAGAAGTCGTCGGTCCTCCAGAAACGGCCGCATTCAAAGACGGCCGTCCCACGAAAGCCGCTGAAGCCTTCGCGGGGAAGTTCGGC
>JBAULD010000453.1:0-15622 GCA_049578005.1 Polyangiaceae bacterium | reverse complement strand
CTGCTGGGCTGGGCTCCGACGGCGGCAGCGGCATCTCGACGTCGTGCCTTTCGCCCTGTCACGGGTTTGCAGGCGTGGTCGCTCAGTATCAGACGAGCGTTCACTACGTCACGTACATCACCAATGTCGGTTCCACGACGGCCGCGGAGTGGACGACGCCGGGGGAGCCTTGCGGCAACTGCCACGCGATCGACGCACTCCAGAACCGCGTGACCGGCACCGTGCTAACCGCGGACGATGGCGGGGTCGCGAACCTCGCGAGCGGCGAGCTCCAGTATCGCGATCCGGTCTCGATGGCGCTTTCGTCTGCCAACTACACGGGATCGGCCACCGTAGCCCAGGTTTATTGCACGACGTGCCACGCGGTGACGGACACGAACGACCCACACAAGACCGGCATCCCGTGGACGCCTGGGTCCTTCCCGCTCCAAGTCGCCGAAGATGCAGGCACCGTGTTCGTCGAGAAGAGCCCGGACACGACGGCCGTGACGGGAACCTCCGCCGGCAACTTCGGCCCCGGTGACACCTGTATGTGGTGCCACCGATCGCGCGTCGACATCACGAATTACCTCGGCGCGACCAACAAGATCACGAGCGTGTACTGGGGCCCCCACGAGGGGCCCCAGGCAGACCTCTTCACCGGCGTGGGCGGCTACCACTTCAAGGGCCAAATCTACGGACAGTCCACGCACGAGCAGAAGCTCTCGTGCGTCGATTGCCATATGGTCAACGTGGCCGACAACAGCAACGTTCCCGATCACTCCTTCAACCCGCAGATCGCGGCGTGTCGCAACTGCCACGCGGGCGCCACGACGTTCGACATCAACGGCTTCGAGTCCCAGATCAAGTCCGCGATGACCGAGATCGAGACCTGGTTCAACGCGCAGGGATTTCTCACGCGGCAAGCGACTCCGCCCTATACGGCCCTATCGGCGTCGGAGCTCGACGACGGCAACTGGAGCGAAGACCAGCCCGTGCCCAACGCTACTCTCGAAGGGGGCCTGCTCACGCAAGATCAAGCCGGCGCTCTTTACGATTACATTCTCGTCGCTCGGGGAGGCGCGTACGGTATCCACAATACGAAGTACATCGCGCAGCTGCTCTACGACTCGTACTTCACGCTGACGGGGCTTCCGCTCCAGAGCTTTCCCCAGCGCCCGCAGTGAGTGCCGATGCGGCGATGGGCGATCGCGGGCGTCTTTCCGTTCTTCGCCCTGCTCGGGTCGTGCTCGGAGGACCGGTTTGTCGCCGCGCAAGCTCCGGTGTTCGAGACGGACGTTGCGCCGATACTCTCCGGACGCTGTGTGGTTTGCCACGGAGACGCAGGGCCGGCGGCGGGGTGGAGCGCCACGTCCTATCTGTCTGCGATCGGCTGCGTCCAGCCCACGGGCGCTCCGGCGACGCTCCCCGCGAACGATGGCGCGCCGATCCTCGCGGCGCTGGATACGAGCCCTCATCAGGGGCTTCTCTCCGACCAGGAGCGGTCGACGCTCGCGCATTGGGTCGCGGGGGGCACTCCGGACCTCCGTAGCGCGGTCCACGACCCTGGTATCGGCGATCCTCGGTCCGGCGCCTTCCACGGGACGATGCTTCGCGCCCTACGCTGGGCGCCGATGCTGAACGCAGACGACCCGAACGCTTGCGGGCGCTGCCATGAAGGCTCCCCATCCCGGCCGTCCGGCGTCTCGTTGCCCGCGCCCGGTGCCCCCGCGTGCACGAGCTGTCACACGCAAGCGGGGGGCCCGCTCGCATGCAGCACGTGCCACGGCTCCGGCACCCTCGCGTATCCGCCGCGCGACGCGTGCTTCTTCCCGGCCGACGCGAAAAATGCCGGAGCGCACGCGACGCACGCGCAGGCTTCGCAAGCCCTGCCGACGGGAGTGGCGTGTTCGACGTGTCACCCGGTGCCGGGCACTCCCGTCATCGGAGGACTGCACGGGGACGGGACGGTCGAGATCCTCTTCGACCCAAGCGTCGTCGTCGGTGAAGCGAGCTACGACCGCGCGACGCAGACCTGTGCGGTCTACTGTCACGACCAGGGAGGCGCCCGGCCGCGCCCCTCCTGGACCGATACGAAGGCGATGGCGTGCGGCGACTGCCACGGCTCACCGCCCGCGGGACACTATCCCGGTCCCTGCAACACCTGCCACGCCGAGGCGAACGCCGCTGGAACCGCCCTGACCGGAGGGCCCCTTCACCTCAACGGCCGGATCGATCTCGGCGACGGCAGCGGCACGTGCGGCGCTTGCCACGGGAGCGGCGCCAGCCCTTGGCCCGCGACGGCCGCGCATCCGTCACACCAGAATCCGACGCTTACCGCGGCGCTCGACTGCGCGAACTGCCATCCGGTCCCGGCCGCGGTCCTCGATCCCTTGCACCTCGACGGCACGGTGCACGTCACGTTCTCCGAGCTCGCCGTAGCGCGAGGCTCGCAGCCGACGTGGGATGGCACGCTGTGCGCGAGCGTCGCCTGCCATGGCGCCAACCTCGCCGATTCCGTCGTGGCGCCCGCGTGGAACGATACGACGGGCGCCCCCGCGAAGTGCGGCGCGTGCCATGGCATTCCACCGACGCAGCACACGGCTTCGACGTCGTGCGAGCGGTCCGATTGCCACGGCGCGGAGGTCGCCGAGAGCACGCAAGGAGTGCCGTTCATCAGCGCCGCGGGCAAAGCGCTGCACGTCGACGGGATCATCGAATTCCAGTAGCCCCGGCCGATCCTATCGACAGCGATCTATTGTCGAAAGACGTGGCACCCCGAGCAGGTCGCCGCTTGCGGCTGATGGGTGCGCTGCTCGGCGTGGCAGCTGCCGGTACACGTGGCACGGTCCGACCGCGGAGGCTGGTGCGAGGAATGGCACCCGCTGCATACGGCGTGGCCGGCAACGGTGTGGAGCGCGGGGAGCTTTTCGCCGGCGTGGCAAGATGCGCAGGGCGGCGGAGAAGCGACGCCTCCCGGTCCGTGGGGGCGATGGCAGGTCTCGCAACCGGTTTTGACCCCCGCGTGCGGTCCGGCGGTTTCGTTCGCGTGGCACGAGCTGCAGGTCGCCTGCGCAACGGGCGCCCCGGTGTGCGGCTCGTGGCAACCCACGCAGTTCGCGTGGCCGGGCGGGGCGCTCGCCTGCTCTTTCGTGTGGCACGTGCCGCACGCGGGCGCTGCGTGGGGAGCGTGCGCGGACGAACCGTGGCAACTCGCGCAGTCGGCATGGCCGCGGTTGGTCGATGCGGCGTGGACCTCGACGGCGTGGCATTGGGTGCACATGGCTGGCGCCGCCGGGGGCTTGAAGTCATGACCCTCGTGGCAGCCGACGCAGGACACGCCTCCCCGGTGTGCCCCCGTGTCGACCCGCGCGACGGCCGCGTGGCAACTGGTGCACGCAGTGACCGCGGTCTCCGAGTCGCCGTGCGGGACATGGCAGCTCGTGCACGCCGATTTGTCCGCGTGCGCGACATGGACGGTCGCGTGACAGCGTTCGCACGAGCTCGCGGCTTCGCCGGGCGCATGGGGCGCGTGGCAGTTCGTGCAGATCGCGTGCGCCGGGGTGCTCGACGCCGCGAGCGTCGGCTTGGTTCCGTGGCACCCGACGCATGCCGCCATGCCGCCGGCGACGAAGTCGTGGGGCTTGTGGCACCCGATGCACGAATCGTGGCCCGCCGGCTTTGGTCCCGCGGGCTGCGAATGGCAGGTCGGGCAGGCTCGCACGGCGGCTATCCCGGGCGCGTGTGCGTCGTGGCAATCCAGGCACCCCTTCGAGCTCGCGTGCTGTGCATGCGAAGGCGAACGCTCCTTGTGGCACGAGGCGCAATCCTCGACCTTCGTGAACGGATCGGCGTGCATCCGGTGACACCCCGAGCAGTCGGTCGAGCCGTGCTCGTGGATCTCGGCGAGGCTTCCCTGAGGCTTGTCGTGGCAGCCCATGCAAGTCGGTGAGGTCCGATTGGGGGCGAACGAATGGCACTGGAGACAGTCGATCTTGGCCCCGAAGGCCGTCGTCGGATGCGGGTGAGCAGCCTGCTTCTCGTGGCAGCGCGCGCACGGCGCACTCCCCGGGCTCTTGAACCCCTCTCGCTCGTAGTCGTGGCAGTCCTTGCACACCGCCTTGCCCTGGCCGACGTGCGCTTGATGGCCGGGGCTCGTCCTGAACGCGGCCCACGAGGCGGGGACGAGCTCGGGCGGCACGCTGGCGCCTCGACGAGGCAGCTCTTCGACCAGGCCCGCGATGGCGGCCGCCACGATGGCCGCCGCGGCCAACACGCTCCAGAGGAGCCGGCGCATTGGCTTCACGGGCCGCCGCCGTGGCATTCACGACATGGAACGTCGCGGAACTTGTTCTTCGTGCTCGTGAAACCGTGCCCGTGCGGGCTGCCGCCCGGACCTCCGACGCGATGGCATCCGACGCAAAGCTGCTCGCCCGCGCCGCCATGACAGCCGGCGCACGACGCGGGATCGACTCGCGCTTGCAGACCGTGATCTCCCCCGCCGGGACCTGTCGTGATCCAGCCGGCCGGATGGGGGCTGCGGGTTGTCGTTCCGGGGGCGACGTTCCGGCGTTCATGACAATCGATGCAGGACTGCTCGCTGTGGCAGGTCGTACAGAGCCCCGGGTCGGCGCGCGCCTCATCGGGATGGCGCGCGAGGAACCCGGCGCGGTGGAGGCCCGACAAGCGGGCATCGTCGAATGCGAGACGGGCGGGCAGCGCGGGCACCGTGCCGACTCCGTGGCAGGCGGCGCAGGACCGCTCGCTGTGGCAGCTCGCGCAGAGGTCGCGCGCGCTCGCTGCTCGAACACCATGCTCGCGTACGAAGTCACCGTCGTGCACGAGGTGGTCCTCGGGGAGCGTCCCTTCGTGCGCCAGATCGACGTGACAGCCGTCGCAGTCGCGCAGCGTCCACTGGTCGCGGTGCTCATGGCAGCCGAAGCACGTCGCCATCGGAGGCAGAAGCGCCTGGGGTCGTGCCTCGGTCACTTCCGTGTGGCAACGCACACAATCGCCGTGCGTGGCCGCGACGTGCTTGCCATGCTCGAAGCGCAGGTGTCCCTTCGCGAGCTCGACGCCCGTCCGAACGAACGACTCACCGTGGCAGCCTTCGCAGGGGCGCTGGTCGTGTGGCCTCGTGTGGCACCGCCTGCACGTTTCGTCGGTCGGGAAGTGCGGAGGGCCCTCGTCGCCTGCTCGCGCGATGCCGACATGGCATTCGACGCAGTTGATTCCGCGATCGACGTGCGCCCGGTGCTCGAACGGGTGCGACGGCGCCGTGCCATGCAATCCGAGGACGCTTGCGCACGCGGCAAGGGCGAGCGCGACGATCATCGCGAGGGTGAAGCGAACCCTCATCGCGCCTCGGGGCTCGGACCGCGCCTGGAAGATGGAGGAGCCTCCTCGAGGGACCGCGCCAGGCGCACGAGGGCGTCCGTCTCGTACCGATGCTGCGGGGTCGACGATGCTTCGAGGGCTCCGGCCACCTCCCAGCCGGTCTTCGATCGCCACGAGAGCGCCATCAGGCCCCAGGGCCACGCCGCCCCTCGGCCATCGGGATGGTCGGGGACGACGATCTCGACTTCGCTCGAGTAACGAAATCCGCGACCGAGCGGCAGTCCGCAGACGGCGCGCACTCCGTTCCATCGGGCCGCCGCGACGTCCTCGCGGCGTACCTCGAGACCCAGATTGCCCGCGCCTCGATCGTCCAGGCGCAACGTCGCGCGCACCCAGCCGTTTCCGCCGAGATCTCCGCCGACGTCCTGGCCCGCGCCGCTCGCGAGAACATCGAGCCGAGGAGCCGCGCGCCACTTCACGGTGCCGCCGACGCTCTGGGATGGGAAGTCCCCGAGCACCGCGAAGAGCGACGTCGCGGGGAGGAGGCGCGACGGCGAGCGGTCCGAGGCGAAGAATTCGAGGCGCCAGTCGTCGACGTGCATCGCCAGCGAGACGAGCGCGTCCGCGATACCGGGCGATGTGAGGTCGTAGGCGCCGCGCGCCGCGACATCGAGCCATCGAACGGGTACGGCCGCGAAGTCGACACCGATCTCTTCGTCTGCCACTTCACCGCCTTCGCGTCGCTGCACGTACGACAACCCGATCGTGGCCCGCGACGCGACCGATTGGGCCAAGCGCCCTCCTGCCAGCCAGTCGTAGGCGCGCGGTCCGAAGCGAGGGACGACCGGGATCCCGCCGAACGTCTCCACGACGGATCCCCATGGCGCGCGGAGGATCGCATGGGCCCCGTCGATCGGAACGGGGAAAATCGCGCCCGTGGCCAGAACGAAGCGCCCGACACGCACTTCGCCGTATCCGTGGGGCTCTTTCACGTGGAGCGCGAGCACGAGAACGTCTCCCGTGAGGGTCGGCTTCGCGCCGGACCACACCAGCCCCTCGACGTCCAGCCAGGGTCGCGCCTTGTCTTCCCCCTGCAGCACGACGAGCCCCGTCGGGGATTGGGTCTCGGCCACCGCATCGGCACGCAGTCGCAGCGGGTCGCCGCCGGCCCGAGACGTCAGGCCGGACGAAAGGAGTGTGGCGAGGGCGCAGGAAATGCGTCGGCGACGACGTCTCGCCGTGGCAATGGTCTTGCTAAGCATCGACCGGCGGCGCGCGTGCAAGTCTCAGGCGCACGCCGCGAAAGGAAGTTCGTTGGTCTTCCCCTCGTCGCCGATGGCTGTCACCGCGCTCGTTTGCGCCGGGACCTCCGCCTGCATCCTAGTCGTCTACCTCGTGCGCCGACCGGCGTTGGTTCGAGCGACGAAGGTGTGGCTTGCCCTCGGACTCGGCGTCTTCCCGATCGGCGCGGCGGCCATGGGAAACATCGAAGGCTTCGAGGCGACCAAGAAGCGCGAATTTTGCGGCTCCTGTCACGTGATGGCCCTCCACTCCGCGGACTCGGATGACCCGACGAGCGGGTCGCTCGCGTCAAGGCACGCGCGGAACGCGATGTTCGGAGACGAAAACTGCTACGGATGCCACGCGGACTATGGAATGTTCGGAACGGTCGTGACGAAGGCCGGTGGGATGCGCCACGTGTGGCTCTACTACACGCAGTACCGGAAGACGCCGATCGAAGAGGCGAAGAAAACGATCCGCCTTCGCGCGCCGTATCCAAACGACAATTGCATGCAGTGCCACTCCACGCGCGACCAGCTCTGGCTCAAGAGACCGGACCACAAGGCTTCGCTCGATGACGTCCGCGCCGACCGAATGAGCTGCGCGAGCGCCGGCTGCCACGGACTCGCGCATCCGTTCTTCACGGGGGACGCCGGGCCGTGAGCCCGCCGGGCCGTTCCGTATTGCTACGAGTGGCGTGCGTGCTCGCCCTCGGGGCGCTCGCGCTGATGGTCTGGTCGCTCTTCGACCCTCGTCCCGTGCCCGTCATCGCGGCGATGTCGATCGGGCAAGGGTTCGGAACGCTCTCGTTCGCGTCGTTTCTTTACGTCGTCGTCGCCGATCTTCGTCGTCGCGGCGTATCGACCGGTGAAGGCGATGCTCCCAACGAGCGCCGGCAGTGACCTCATTCTGGCGACGGGTGTGACGGCAGGACGAGGGTGAACGTGCTCCCCTTGCCGGGTGCACTCTCGACTTCGATTCGTCCGCCGTGCGCCTCGGCGAGCAGCCTCGTGATGTAGAGGCCGAGGCCGATCCCCGTCTCGAGCTTGCCGCTCGGCGCGCGATAGTACCGATCGAAGAGCCCCGCGACGTCCTCGCTCGGCATTCCGATCCCCCGATCCACGATGTGGATCTTCACCTCCGGTCCGCTCCGCGTGAATACGACGCGCACATCGGCGTCGTCGGGCGGGTACTTCAGGGCGTTCCTTCGTGCTCCTCGAACACGAGGATGACGCCCCGTTCACCGGCAATCCGCGCCCGCTGCGATGAACTGACGCGCAAAGCGATTTGCCCACACCCGACGGGCCAACGAAGAGGGCTACTTGCCCTTCGGGAATGCCTCCATGCATCATCGCATCGAGCGCCGCCAGACCGGTCGACGCGCGAGTCTTGCCTGTGAGGCGAAGGGGCGCATCGCTGCGCGGTAGGAGGCGCGGGAAGACGCGGACGCCGCCTGCAGACATCACGAACGTGTGCAGGCCCGCCATCGGCGCCCCCGCACCGAGCTTCATCACGTGCAGCCGGCGCATGCACGCGTTGCGATCGATGTGCTGACTGAGCCAGAGGATCCCGTCGGCGACCGTGAAGAGCGGATTCGTATGCAACTCCATTCGCGAATATTCGCCGACCAGAAACGTAGTCGCTTGCCACCCGGTCAGGTGGAGGGCGAGGCGTTGCACGAACTTTTGGAGATCGGCTTCGGATTTCGCGTGCGCGACCGTACGGAACGAGTCGACGACGACGAGTGCAGGATGAATCTCGTTCACCTCGGCCAAAATGCGATGCTTGACGTCTGCGGCCACGCGTCGCCGGCAAGCCGGAGGGCCAAATCCTCCCCGATCAACACGCACATAAGCTCGACGAACGTCGCGAAGACGGCGACGATCGCGGGCTGCATGGCGGCGGCGTCCGACTGCTCCGCCGAATCGGAGAGTTCACCCCCCGGTTCCGCGCGCACGCTTGACAAATTCGGGTAACGACGGCGCGCGAGGACGAGAGACCGCGCGAACAAAACATCGAAGCCGCCCGAGCCGACGACTTTGCCGGTCCGGTCGTGAAGAGCCTTCGCGATCCGCTTGCCCGTAGCAACCGGCGTCTCATCGACCAGCGCACGCTCGCGGTCGAAGACCGTCGTCGCAAAGCGCGAGGCGGAGGCCCGCGGACTAGGCAGGACGCGCATTCCCGAGATCTCCGCCAGGACGCCAGGACGCCATCGGAGAAGAAATCGCTTCTCCGCACTTTTCTTTGGCGACCCTGGCGCCCTGGCGTTCTCTTCTCGTCCGTGTCGCCGACGGAAGCGTCGAGATGCTCAGTGGGCGAGCGACTCTTGGGCCCCTGGCGTGGCGATCGAGACCCTCGACGGTAGCTCGGCTTTCTTCGCGGCTCGTGCCGCCCAGAGATCGGCGATACGGTCGCGTACCTTCTTGCTCGACTCGGGCGTGAGCAAGACAACGATCGCGCTCGCGGCGACGGCGCCGGCCGCGAACCAGGCGAGGGGGCCGAGCGCGCTCCCGCGGCGCTGCAGCCCGAATCGCTCGAGAAGCGAGTCCAAACCTCGGGTCTCGATTCTGCGGAGTGACTTCGTGAGTTTGAGCGCCTGGGAGCCCAGGTCGACGAGCGCAGAGCGCGCTTGATCCGCGGTTCGTCCAGTCGTGTGGATAAAGGAGCTCATGAGGTCCTCATTTTGCGATTTTCGTAGATCAGGTCCCTGCGGCTCCGCCTACTTCTCGGAGTCCTTGACCGCCTGCTTCACGTTCTCGACGGCTCCCTTGGCCTTCCCTTTGAGCTCGTCGATTTCTCCCTCCGCCTTGAGCTTGTCGTTGCCGGTAATGGTGCCGACGACCTGCTTCGTCTTTCCTTTGACCTTGTCGATAATCTCACCCATGGGATTTCTCACTTTCCGAGACGCACATCATGGATCGCCGGTCGGGCCACCAAAGCCCGAGCCGTCGTCCGATGCCGGTCGGAAGCAGCATCCAGCGTGCCAACCGCCTTCGCAGCGATGGCCGCTCGAGCCCGAGCGCTGACGTGGCACGACCGATGCGTTTTGTGCGGGAGGGCAATCACGATTTCTTCGTGAAGTCCCGCAGCCGACCGGCGTGACGAGGCGAACCGAGAAACATGCTGAATCTAGAGCCCAACCGCAATTCGACGTTCACGGAGGCGGCGCCGCTCGAGCCCGTCGACCAGTTCCCAGAGGGGCACTTGGTTCCGCAAGTGTCCGAGACATCCGCCGGAATCGTCTTCCGGTCGCTGCTGATGATGTCGGTGGTCGGTTTGGGCGCGACGCTCCTCTTGTACGCATCGGTGCACTCCGGGGATCCGCAGCGTGCGAACATGGGGTTCTCTTCGCGCCAAATGACGATGCCGCCGAGTTCACCCATCGCGGCGACGCCGACGGCTTCGCTGACACCTATCCCGATGACGCCCGTACCCGATACTGCGAGCGGTTTCGCACTGACTCCCCTTGCGGACGTTCCGCTCTCCGTGGAACGCGCGCCGAAAGCGGCTTCGAGCGTTCCACCGCGCCCGAAGTTCGTCGCTCTCCCGCAGCCGATCGCAATCGTGCGAATCGAACCCGATCCCGTGAGGACGGAAGACGGAAAACTCACGTACTCACCATCCCGCTGGCGAGCCAAGGCCCCCCCGCTTGCGAGCGGCTCCGCTGGGAATTGAGCCCACTCCACGGAAACACACGGTCGTCGCAGCAGCCACGGCGCGGCCCATGCAGGGCATGGGCGACATGAAAACCCTTCGACCTCTATACGTGCTTTCGCTCACGACCTTGGGACCCCTCCTCGCGTGCGGCGCAAGCCAAGAACCCCCCAATACGGCGAGCTCGGCGGACACTCAACCGGCACCCATCGCGGGAACGTCTGTCGAAAGTCATCCAGGCGTCACGAGCGCCCAGAGCTTCGACAAGTCGGTCGTTCACCAGCTGGCATCCGCGCGATGCGACCAAGAGCAAACATGTAACAACATCGGTCCCAAAGCGAAGTTCGCGTCACGCGAAGTCTGCATGGACCAGATGAAGGGAAGTATGGGCAACGACTTGAACGCGTACAACTGCCCGCGCGGCATCGACCGCGATGGTTTGAATCGCTGCATGGCGGCGGTGACGAGCGAAGAGTGCAGCCATCCGTTCGACACCCTCACGCGCTACGACAAGTGTCGCACGGGCGCGCTCTGCCTGAAATAGGAGGGTAAAGTAGAATGACTCGGACAAAGCCGGCTCTTGGACTGATCCTCGTTCTCGCCGCGGTCTCCTCGGCGCTCTCGGGGTGCTTGTGGCACGAGCGCCACGATCGCGACGTATATGTCGAACCGCGTCGCGATCACGAACCCGAGCATCGTGAAGAGCATCCCGAACACCACGATGGGGATCATCATTAATTAACTGACTAAGTACCTTGCAGTAGTCTTATCTTTCGACAGCACATGCAAGCCACGGCCAGGTCCCCCCGCGCAGCATCGCGGGAGCGGGGGGACGTTGCGCTCGCGACAAAGCGGTCACGCGGCGAAGTGAGCGCCGTTGACCGTCCCCGCAGGCTTCGTGGCCGTGGGGATGTTCGCCTCACCGATTGCGGCGAGGGTGTGCACGATGCTGTCCCCGCTGAGGCCGTTGTTCTTCCGGCCCTGAGAGCTGTGGGCATGACGCGCCAGGTCGTTCATCGACAGGATGCCCTTCAGCCGGCCATGGGTGTCGAGAACGGGTAAGCGCCGAACCCGTACTCGGCGCATGAGCGTTTCGACCATCTCGACCGGATCGGTTTCGCGAATGCCGTGGACCTTGTTTGCCATTGCGCTAGACACCGGGATCTGCCAAAGGGGCCGACTCTGGGTATATGCGGCCATGCAGATATCACGGTCCGTGATCATTCCCACCACGCGGTTGTCGGCATCGAGGACCGGAAGGGCGCCGCAGTCGCTTTCCCACATCATCTGCGCGGCCCGATGGAGATCGTCATGCAGGCCGCAAGACTTCACGGAAGTCGTCATGAGTTCGGACACATTCATCGTGCGCTCCTTTCAGAGAGGCACACCGCGTAAAGCAAATGAGAGGCCGCGCCGTGGGCAACCGCGTTCGCCCAAGAGCAGGCGGAAAAGTGAGTGCGCTCAGAAGTGTCCGAGCATCCCAGCGGAGACTCCGAGCTGGAGCATCGACGAGTCGACCTTCGCCGACGTAGTCGTCCCGGCGACGGTGGCGCTGACGGTCTGCGAGCCGGAGAGGGGGATGTCGGCCGTGGGGCCCACCTGAAAGCCGAAGTGGTCCCAGGGGGAGACGACGAACATCGCCTCGGCCTCGAGCGCGAACTGTGTAATGGACCCCGAGCCGGAGCCCACGTCGCTCGTGCTGACGTTGTGGTACTCGACGCCCAGGCGTGGCCATACCGATGTCTTGTCGCCGAGCCCGATGATGTAGCCGACGCGTGGGGCGAGACCCCAGTACGTGACTCTTGGTCGATCCACGCTCGTCGAAACATTGCTGTGGGCAGGCGTTTGGCTCTCGGACGCCTGAAGGTCCGCGTAGAACCAAGCCGCGCCGCCCAGCGTGAGGTTCCGGATCGGCAGCCAGTCCAAGCCGAGGCGCGGGAGGTTGTAGAACGACGAGAAGACGCCGAAGGGGCCATTGTTCATGAGCGCGATGGAAAAGGTCGACTGCGTGTCGGAACTGCCGTCGCTCTGGGTCGTCTTGATTGACTGATAACTGAGAAGCGGAAGCAGCCGGTCGGCGCTGACGATGAAACCCGGCGAGCCGAATCGGTGTATCCCTTGACCTTCCTCCGCGTGTGCCGAGCCGGTAAGGGTCGCGACCAGCGCGCTCACTACGAAACAGCCGAAGCGATTTTTTTGATTCATGGGTTGGAAGAAGGCACACGCCCAATGCCTCGCGTCAAGTCACGGTCGCCAGGCGAGGCGAGCTCGGCGGACCGCAACCCCCGGAATTGCAGTGGCAATCTGCAAAGGCAAAGCGAGAATGACAATCTGAACCTCGATCGGGCATCTCTCGTCTTCGACGGACTTCTTCGACGGACTCCTGGCGTGCTGGTCCATTCGCCTCTGCATTTTTCCGAGAACCTGTTCGCGCCGGAGCCACCCTCTGGTGGTCCAAACCTTGCTCTGCGTTGGGAACGGCTCGCCGGCAACCGGCGAAGGTCGAAAAGAGGATGAGAAAATGGGTCTTCTATGGGGTCTCGCGGTATTGTTCTTCGTGATGTGGCTCTTCGGTTTCGCCGCCTTTCACATCGGAGGCGCGTTCATTCACCTCTTGCTCGTGTTGGCCGTCGCCGTGGTGCTCATCAATCTCATCTCGGGCCGCCGAACCGTCTGAGCGCTCTTCGAGCGTGGTCGGGCCTGGGTGTGCCGCGTTTCAAGTCGATCGTCCAACGCAGTCCTCGTCCCGCGCTTGCGGCTGAAGCGGAGATTTCAAAATGACTCTCAAGGGCCCTTTGGTTTTCGGTCTATTCCTCGGTTCCTTGTCCCTCTGTTTGGTCGGCGTTGCCGCCGAGGAACACGGGCGGTCGTCCCCTCGACCTCAACCACCGGCCTTCCAACCTCATCCAGCCGGCGTCCATCCACGGGGTGCGACAGTCCATTCGCGTCCCGTGCGCGTGCTCGCGCCAAAGGTCGTCGACCGAGGTCGTCACGAATGGACGCACTGGGAGCACACGCAAGTCGTGCGGCCGGCGTACTACTGGGATTGGCAGCACATTCATTCTGTCATGTGCGTCGCCGAAGACTCCTACGGGGATCAGTATCCGGTCACCGAGGCGGCACAGCCGGGCTTCGGTCTCGCGGACATGACTCAAGTCGAGGACGACGCGCTCGACCGGTGTTACGCCGAGTCAGGACAAGACCCGACCTGCGTTCTGGCGACCTGTACTCACATCTGAGCTCGGAGCTACTCGGAGCCCGTCAGCCGGAGGGCACCGGGAACGACCACCAACGCGGCGACGAGGCCGGCCAGAACGCCAATCGTTCCGACGGTTCCCAAATCGCGTAGCCCGTCGTACCGACAAGCCACGAGGGCGGCGAACCCGGCCGCGGTGGTCAGCGCGGTGCCGGCGACGAGCGGTCCTTGCTTGGCGAGCGCGTCTTCCAGCGACCGCTCCTCCCTGGCCGCATGCAGAAGAAACATCGACTCGTCGATCGTGACGCCGAAGAGAACCGGAACGACGAGCGCGTCGTACACGTGCCATCGCACGCCGAGGACGCGCATCGCCATTCCGACCGCGCCCATTTCGCAGGCGAGCGTGGCGAGCGCGACGAGAGCGCCGCGGCTGCTCCGCAGTGCCAGTCGCATCCCGACGGCTACGACGCCGAGAGCCACGGCGCCCACGACCACGAGGTCACGCGACAGGAGGTCTCGCAGCACGCGCTCGATGGCGTCGAGCCCCGTAATCGCCGACGCCGGGTCGGCCGCCATCAGGGTCGACCGCAACCGTGCGTCGGCCTCGGGCTCGCCTTTGGCTCGAACATACGTCGCTACGAGAGCGTCGCTCCCGTCGCGCGCGAGGTGACGGCCAAAGATCCACGCGAGATCACCCCCGGGCGCAGGCTCGGTGGCCGGTGGGAAGGGCGCGGGACTCGCGAATGCCTCGAGCGCGGGTGCACACGCGGCCAGGTCGAAGCCGACCTCCCGAAGCGCGTCCTCGAGCGATGCGCGACGCGAGGGCAAATCCAGTGCATCGCGTTCAGCCAGACGCGCGCGAAGAGTCGTTCGGGATGGGGCGAGCGAGGTCAGCGAGTCGAAACCGTCGATGGTCCCGTCGCGGACGAGCGGATCGAGCGCTTCGGCGATGCGGTCCGCGCGTGTCCGGGCGCTCTCCTCGACGCGGTCTCGAGTGAGCACGATCCACTGGCCCGGCCGTCCGCCGAAGAGCTCCTGAATGTGGCGATCCGCCACGAGCGGCGGCAGACCCGCGGGGCGGATTGCGACAAGAGCGGGCGCGGGCCGCGGCCAGCCGGCCAGTGCCACGAATCCAATGGGCGCCGCGCATACCACGAGGGAGACGAGGGCGCGTCGACGCGTGGCCGTCACCCATGCAACGGCGTCCATCCAGCGCGCGCGGTCCGGAGGCGGGGGAGGCATTCTCTCGAGCCAAGACCCGATCTCGGGGGTAACGAGCAAGATCGCCACGGCCGTGAGGAGCTCGCCCAACGCGCAGAGCACGCCGAGCTCACGCATCGCGCGCAGACCCCCGAGCCCGAGCGTTCCGAAGGCCAGAGCCGCGATCGCCGCCGCCATCATCGTGGGCCGCCACGTGCTGCTCCGGGCCGCGTAGGCGGCGTCCGCCGGCCCGAGACCCTCCCTGCGTGCGTCGAGCAACGCCGAATAGACGTGCACTCCGGTGTCGACGCCTACGCCGACGACGACGGCGGCAAACGCAATGGCGATCGCATCGAGCCCCGAAGGCACGAGCGCGGCGAGGCCGGTCGTCCAGAGTGTCCCGAGCGCCAGAGGCGGGAGGACGGCGGCGAGCGCACGGGCTCGCCGGAACGTGGCCACGAAGGCGACCGACACCAAGACGCAAGACAGCGCGGCGCTGATCTCGAGATCGCGCCTTAGCATCTGCTCGGTAGCAAACGCGATGGCGTGGCCTCCGGCGAGCTCCATCGTCACGCCCGCGCGCGCGGCAGACCGCTCGGCGCGTTCGACGTCCTCGACGAGCGCGCGAGCTTCGGCCGAATGAAACGCGCTGCCGCGGGCCTCGGCGACGATCAGCCGAGCGCGTCCCTCGTCGGCGATGAACGCGTTTCCGGGTGCTTCGCCAACGCCGGGCAGAAGTTCGGGGGGTCGGGTCTCCCAGGGCACCTGCGCGAGCCGCAGCGGGTCGCGCGCGAGCCAGCTTTCCAATTCGCTGTCGGCCGCGGGGGCGAGGAGGAGGTCACGGGTCTCCGAAAGACGCGCGCGCATCCCTTCGGGCGTCACGATCGACGCGAGCCGGGCCCTCCCCTCGACGCCGGCGAATGCCCAGGCGAGCGTGGGGTCGCCGGGGAGGGCGGGCCGCGGCGTGCGGTCGAT
>JBAULD010000452.1:0-2892 GCA_049578005.1 Polyangiaceae bacterium | reverse complement strand
CGATCGGGACCTGCTTGCGCTGCATCTCTCGAAGAACCTCGACCCCGCTCTGCACCTCCGGGACGAAAAGGATGTCGCGTCGCAGGGCCGAAAGGTCGGAGAGGGTGTCGCCGCCCGGATGAAGCAGAAAATCCTTCGCGTAGAGGTAGCCCGCCACATCGTCGAGCGAGCGGCCGTAGGTCAAGACGATCCGCGAGAACTGGTGCGTGCGAACGAAGTCGTGCGCCTCTCTTCCGCTCGTCTGGAGCGGCAGCGAGACCACGTCGACGCGCGGCACCATCGAATGTCGGGCGGCGCGCTCCGAGAAGCGCATGACGCGCTCGAAGAGCTCCGCGGTCGATTTCCCGCGCGGAGAGCGCACCGCGCTTGCGGCCAGGATGGCCAGGATCTCGTCTTGACTGAACCTCCCCTCGACGCTCGCCACGTCGGGGGACATCCCCACCGCGCGCAGGACCAGGCGCGAGGCGCGCTCCAGAAGCCACAAAAGGGGCAAGAACGTGACGTAAATGAAGCGCAGCGGGATCGCGGCTGCCAAGGCGGTGGCCTCCGTGCGCTGGATGGCCACGAGCTTCGGAACGAGTTCGCCGAAGAGAACGTGACCGAAGGTCAGGATGACGAAGGCGAAGACGTCGAGCGCGACGTGTGCCGCGCGCGACGCCGGCGCGGAAGTGAAGGCGAAATAGGCGCGATCGAGGAGGGCAGCGAGTGAAGGCTCCCCGATCCACCCGAGACCCAGGCTCGCGAGCGTTATCCCGAACTGGGTCACGGACAGGTAACGGTCGAGCCGGCCGACGATTGACTCGGCGAGTGTGGCCCTCCTGTCACCCTTGCGCGCGCGGGCGTGGAGCTGCGTGGCTCGGACCTTGACGACCGCGAACTCCGCGGCGACGAAGAATCCATTGAGCAAAATGCAGACAGCGGCGACGAGAAGTCCCCACACGGGCGGCCATACGTATCATGGCACCGGCTAGCCGGGGACCATGACCGACCACGACGTCCTCGTCTTCCTGGTGGCGCTCGCGGCGCTGCTTGCTTCGGCGCGACTTCTCGGCGAACTCGCCCGGGCCCTGCAGATGCCGCCGGTCATCGGCGAAATGGCCGCCGGCATCGTACTCGGACCGAGCTTGCTCGGGCGCATCGCCCCGAACGCCCAGAGGTGGCTCTTCCCAATCGGGCCGCCCGCTTCGATGATCGGGGGATACACCACCATCGCGGTGGTCTTGCTGCTCGTCGTCGTCGGGCTCGAAGTCGACCTCGGGGTCGTTCGCCGTCGCGGTCGAAGCGCCCTCGCCACGGGGCTCCTGGGGATCGCGCTCCCCGTCGCCAGCGGGGTTGCCCTCGGGCTTCTGCTCCCCGATTCCGATCTGGTCGACCCGTCCAGGCGGACGATCGTTGCCCTGGTGCTCGGCGTCGCGCTCAGCATTTCGGCCCTTCCGGTCATTGCCAAGACGCTCCTCGACCTCGGTCTCTTCAAGTCGGATATCGGTTTGCTCGTCATGGCTGCGGCCATGATCGACGACCTCCTGGGATGGCTGGCCCTCTCCCTTCTCCTCGTTCCAGCCCGCAGCACGACGTTCGACTTTGCTTCGTTCGGTCTCACCCTGGCGCTGGGGGGGACATTCGTGGCTGGCATGCTCACCGCTGGCCGGCGCGTCATCGACTTCGTCCTCAGACGCTTGTCCCGAAGCGGGGCAGCCGCCCCGGGACGCGTTCTTTCGCTCGTCATGGTGGTCGCACTGCTCGCTGCGAGCGCCACGAACGCGATCGGTCTGCACGCCGTCTTCGGGGGATTCATCGCAGGCTTGACCCTCGGTCGATCGGCGCGCGTGAACGCCCGCACGAGGACGGTGATCGAAGACTTCGTCAATTACGTCTTCGCGCCTGTTTTCTTCGCCTCGATCGGACTTCGCATCGACTTCGTGAACGGGTTCGACGCGCCACTCTGCCTCCTCGTGTTCCTTGCCGCGACCCTGCCAAAGCTCGTCGGCTGCACGATCGGTGCGCGCTTCGGGGGGAGCTCGGCCGGTCGCCTCGGGTGGCGCCAGGCCATCGCGGTCGGCTTCGGGATGAACGCGCGAGGCGCGATGGGGATCATCCTTGCGGCCATCGCCCGCGACGCGGGGCTCCTGAGCGACCGGATGTTCGTTGCCCTCGTGGTCATGGCGCTTTCGACATCGCTGCTCAGCGGGCCGGCGATGAAGTGGCTTTTGTATCGCGAAGAACCGGAGGAGGACGTCGTGACGCTCCTCCGTCGAGGCGCATTCGTCAGCGAGCTTCACGCACGCACGCCGAGCGAATCCATCGGCGAACTGATTCGTGCCCTCGGGTCGCTGCTCACCGGTCGAAAGCGTCTCGCGCGCAACGCGGTGCTGGAGCGCGAGCTCGTGGCCGCCACGGGGCTCGGCGACGAGGTGGCCATCCCACACGCGGCGGTCGAGGGGCTCGAGCGACCGTTCCTCGCCCTCGGTCGAGCGCCGCACGGTATCGATTTCGACGCACACGACGGGCTACCGGCGCGCATCGTCTTTCTCTTGCTCATCCCGCCGAATGCCTACGACGAAGAGGTCCGGATTCTGGCGTCGATCGCCCGAGCGACGTACGACGCTCGCGCGCGCCAAGAGCTCGCGGCTGCGAACGGAATCGAGGAGGTGACTCGCGTCTTGGGCCAGAGCGCCAAGCGAACTCGCGCCTCGATGCGGCCGAAACGAGAAGCCCGCGACAGGTCAGAAGAGAGTTAGGTCGGGCGCTTTATAGCGTTTCCGAGTTGTTGCCATACTGGAACATTTTGTCTTATTCCGTCCTATTCCCTTTTCTGTCTTGTAGCCCCGGGCGCTGATGCTATCGTCCCCGCAGGGAGGCGTGTGGCCGCGCGCGGGCCACGTGCAGTTCGCT
>JBAULD010000451.1:0-14139 GCA_049578005.1 Polyangiaceae bacterium | reverse complement strand
CTACTATCTCCTGAACAACTACAATCCCGGCTATGTCGGCGACGGCACCCCGGTCGACCTGACGAATCCACTCAATACGTTCACGCTTCCCCCCTCGAGCGTGCCGACGATCGCGGACCAGCTCCGGTCGAAGGACATCTCGTTCGCCTACTTCGGCGACCAGTTCAACCAATACGTGGTCGACCCGAACCTCTACGACACGCCCAACAATCAATACTGCAATATTTGCAATTTCTTTCAGTACAGCACGTCGATCATGACCAACCCGGCGGCGCGAACAGCGCACCTCAAGGACACGATCGACCTCTACAGCGGCATCGCCAAGGGCCAGCTTCCCGCCGTCTCGTTCGTGAAGCCGAGCGGATGGCTCGACGGACACCCCGCGTCGTCCAAGATCAATCTCTTGGAGGGCTTCGTGAAGAAGATCGTCGATCTCGTGAAGGGCCAGCCCGGCCTCTGGAACGATACCGCCATCATCGTGACCATGGATGAAGGCGGCGGCTACTACGATTCCGGCTATGTGCAGGCCGTCGATTTCTTCGGAGACGGAACACGCATTCCAACCCTCGTCATCTCGCCTCATGCTACGGGCGGCCGGGTCTCGCACGAGTACACCGACCACGTCTCGATCCTGAAGTTCATCGAGCGTAACTGGGGTCTGCACCCGATCTCGAAGCGCAGCCGCGACAACCTGCCGAATCCGGTCCAGAACGGAGCGAATCCGTACGCGCCGACGAACTCTCCGGCGATCGGCGACTTGTTCGATCTGTTCGACTTCGCGCACACCAGCAAGCAGTAAGGAACGCCCGACGTTTCTGAAGCCCGCGGGCACGTCCGGCGCGCCATCGCCTCGGGCGACCAAGCGGCATCGATCGCGCGTCTGACGTGCTCGCACGCGAGTTCGTCGGACGCGCTCGCCTTCTCGGCGGATACGGTCGCGAGTGAAACTCGCTCGCGACCGTGTCTCGTCGACTCGTGACCGCATCTCGCGGACTGGTGACCGAGTCAGGCGGACTGGTGACCGGGTCGGGCAGACTCGTGTGTTGAACCGGGTCACGGGCTTTCCAGAAAGCCTATCGGCCCACCTGCTCCAGCGCCCGTTTGGCCCATTCGCGCACGAGCGGGAAGTCGCTCAGAAGCTCTCGCTCGATGAGGGCCCGGGCGTCTTGCGCGTTCGTCTCTCCGAGGGTCGCGATGGCGACGGCGCGTTCGTGCGGTTTGCCACGTTCCAGCGTCGCGCGGATCGCGTTTGCGTCGAGCGCGCCGTAGAGCTCCTCGAGCCGCTGCCGGGGGTATCGGACCGGCCACCACGCCTCCATCGCGTCCACGAGTTCGCCTACGCTTTTGTCCGCGTGACACAGCGCGCACTCGAGGGGTCGATCCCCGAGTACGCGAGCCGGATCCGTCGGCGATCCAATGCGGTGGTAGCGCGTAAGCGTCCCGTCGAGTCCCATGTTCTTGCGAGGCATGTGGCACGCGACGCACGCGCCACCTGATCCGGTCGGGTCGTGGTGTGAGTGCGCGCGTACGTCACTCTGTCCACGATGGCACCCGAGGCACGTTTCGTTGCCCGACGGCGAGGCCAACTCCTTCAGCTTTTCGCGGTCACCTGATCCGTGGGGGTCGTGGCACGTCGTACACGTCAGGGCGCTGGCGCACCCGCCGAGAAGAAAGTCGCGGGCTTCACCGGAGTTTATGTGGCTGCCGCCCGCGGCCGCGCTTCGAAGACCACCTTCCCAGGTGTACGGGTAGCCGGAGAAGAGCACCTGATGGCAGCGCGCGCAGACGCGGTTGACGGCCTGCGCTCGACCCCTCGGAAACTCGACGTCGAGCCACGGCGCGACCGGAACGAGTGATGTGCGAAGACTCGGGTCCTTGGCGTGATCCCGCGCGCCCCCGTGGCAGGCCTCGCAGCCAATTCCAACTTCCACGAGTGCGCCTGCGTCGAATTTGGCCCGAAGGGCGTCGACCGTTCGCGAGGCGATTTCACGGACTCCCACGGCTCGCGCCGGCGGCGGCCCGCCGAGACGCGAAATCTCGTGATTCGTCACGTCGACGAACCCGTCTGGGTCCGTCACGACGAGAGTGGCCCGTCGACCGGCAGGCAGCCACGGGTCGACCGTTTCGCCCTGGTAGGGAAGAGCCCTCGCCCCCGCGATCGCGCCCAGGAAACGGTCCATCTCCGGTATCGTGTTGTGACAGAACACGCACGTCCGGTTCCACACGGGGCCGACGTTGAGAGTCGTGCGCTCGTGCACCATGACCGAATAACCCTTGTAGCGCAGGGCACGGGTCGCAAAGACGTACGACACAGGCAGGACGACCTCGTCGTTGGGCGGCCCGCCCTCTCCGGCTTCGACGTCGACGCCCGCGAAGTCCTCGCGGGTTCGTCCACCGATGACGCGCGTGATGCGAAATGTCCGCGGTGCGCCGCCCGCCGGCTCGACGCGGATGAATCGCTCGTCGCCGCGCTTTTCGAGCACGGCCGCGTCGCCGTGGAATCGCCACACGGTGCCATCGAACGGCGCACGCACGTCCGCTCCGCGGGCTTCGCGCGTCATCCGATGCATCGGGGAGCGTTCCCAGGCGGCGGCCACTCCGGCGTGACAGGGGAGGCAGGCCGCCGACCCGGCGTAGTCCTCGCGCGTGACGTTGCTGCGGACCGTGGAGTTCGTGAAGGTCTTGCGTGACGCGAGCGACTCGGCGCCTAGGCTCGAGCGCGAGCCCCCTCCGCATCCGGCGGCGGCGACGCAGGCGGCTACGAGCACGCAGCTCCGCACGACTGAAGCGGTCGATCCCAGAATGGTTCTCATCTGTACCACGCGGGGGCGGGCGGACCCGCACGCGAGCTCCTGGGGCGAGCGGCCACGCCGGTGCCATCGTCGATCGGTCCGCCACACGACGGTTGACCCATGGCGTCGTGGCGGCGGCTGTGTCGTTCTCGCTCGCTCGACTTCCAGCGTTCCCTGGTCCAGCCGTTGCGAGGATCAGCCGCCATGCGCGTACCGCATTCACTGAGGTTGGTCGTGGCGACGTGGATTGCGGCGCTCTTCGGAGCTCTCACGGGCCGCGCGATAGCCCAAGCGTCGAACGCGACGCCTCGGGGCGCGCACGTCACGGTATCCGGCGACCGGGTCCACCCCGACTGACGCTCGAGCTCGGAGCGGGCATGGCCACTGCCTATCTGGGACGAGAGTCGCGCGGATGAATCGCGCGCAAAGGGAGGATTCAATGAAACGCATCGTCCTATTGAGTATCGGCGCATTCTGCATTCCCTCGCTCGTGCTCCTCGGCTGCAACGACCGAAGCGCGACGAAGTCCTACGACGGTGGTGTCGCCAGCACGGCCAACGGGATGGATGGCGGCCTCGCGAGCCAGCCGAAGACCTACGACGGCGGCCTCGCGAGCGCGGCTACCGGCATGGACGCGGGCTTCGCCAATGAGGAGAAGACCTACGACGGCGGCCTTGCCAGCACCGACATGGACTCGGGTTCGAAGGCTCCGGCGAACGAACTTCACGCCAGCGCCGCGGCCCCGTGGGAAGGCGGCTTGAGCAGCCGTCGTTAGAAATGCGCGTCGCGCGACGTAGGAAGGGTCGAGGGGAGCCGAGGCGCTCCCCTCGAGCGCGATCGCGGTCGGCTAGAAGCTGACCGCCGCAGACGCGCGAAAGAACGCCCCGCGCATCGTGAGAGTCCCGAGATCGATTCCGCTGGCGAGCCTGGGGTCACCGGAAGCCAGGTCAGCCGCCAGATTCAGACGCTGCCCGACGATCCAGCCGTAGCCGCCGTCGGCCTGCAGCCAGACCCGAGGGACCAAGCCCGAGACTTCTTTAGCCGACCACACGGGGTAGGCGTATCCCGCGCTGACATCGGTGGCGAAGAGCCATCGAGTCTTCGTCAGAGGCGCGGCGCATGCCTCCAGCGAGGATGCCTGCGGGCAGATTGCCGTGGCGTCGTCCACTTCTGCGTTTTCGACCGCGACCGCGGGGGCTGCGCGTACGAACACGTAGCCCCGCTCCCCGAAATGAATCCTTCCTTCGAGCGGAACCGCGATGCGGTGCACTTCGAGGGAAGTTGCGTCGCCGCGCGCCGTCGCGCCCGTTTTTCCGTAGTCCCAAGCGATTCCCGGCGCGAAAGAGAACCTCCCTCGTGCGAAGAGGGTCCTCGACGCAACGAAGGAGACCTGAGGAAAGTAGTCTTGCGTCGAAAATGGGTTCAATCCGGCGTTGGTCACGAAGTTTCCTCGATAGCCCAACTCGAGCCGCCACATTTCTTCGAGGCGGTCGACCGGATGAGTCCTTGCCGTCCCCGCTTCGGCCGACCACTCCTCGGCTCGAGCGGCAGGCGTGGCGAGGGCGAGCGATGACGCGAGCAAGATCGTTGTACGAAGCTTCACGGCCCCTCCAGAAGTAGCGCCGGGACGATGCGCGCAGACGCCGTGTCCGGCGCGACGGCATCGAAGACCGTTGCGCCCACGGTCCCTTGGTTGTGGATCGCGATGAGCGACGAGCCTCCGTCTCCGCCGGGCCCCGTGCTCGGTCGCTGAACGTCGTAGACGACGTCGATCGGCTCCGTGGTGGTCAGCGGCACGGGATTCAGCGTCGCGAAGTCGACTTGCGCCAGATCGGTCCCCCCTTGCGCGTAAGCCCACAAGCGCTGGCCGTTCGGCGCGATGGACAGCGTGGCTCTCGCGCTCGTCTGCAGCGGCGACGCCGTTCCCTTCAGCAAGTCGAGCACCAGGAAGCCGCTTCCGGCGTTCGGGTCCGTCGTCTCCAGCACTTTGAGCTGCGTTTGCTTCGCGACTTCGTCGACCTGCTGAACCTGCTGCGCAATCGGGAGCACTTCGATGCTGTGGTACGGCTGCCCTACCGTGTTTCCGAGAGTCCAGAGCGCGACGCCGGTCGCGGTCGCGCTCCAGAGCATCGCCACGTCGGTACCAGGACTCCCGAGGACACTGGTGACCAGGGAGAGACTCGAGTACGCGGCGGGCAGGTCCACCTGGGTGATGTTGCCGTCGTCCGAGTCGACGAGCACTGCGCTGGATTTCGAGGGGACCAGCGCCGCGACGCGCAGCAAGTCCTGATCGACCCGCACGAAGGCGATGTCCGTCGGTGGGCCGCCCACGTCGATCACGTTGACGATCGGCGTGAAGTCGTTCGTGTCGGAGGGGCCGAGCGTGAACGTGAAGACGTTCGTGTTGTCCTGGGCTTTGAGGGCGATGCGCGGGGGACCGGGCATCATGGAATTGGTCGGATCGAAGCCGCTGTCGACAACGACGCCGGCCGGCGTCACTCTCTCGGCGCTCGTGCCGCTCGTGAGCGACAGAGTCACGTCCGAAGTGGGGTTGGCGAGCTCCACGAGGGTCACGTCGATGTCGGTCTCGACGATGAGCAGTCGCCCGTTCCCCGGCACTTTGGCCAGGTTCAGCTCCGGCGTGAAGGTCAGCCGCTGCGGCGTCCCGCCCTGACTCCGGATCGTTTGCGTGATCGGCGCCGAACCCGACGGCGCCGTCAGATCGAAGATCACCAGCTCGTTCGCATTCTGGACGAACGTCGCCGGCGCGCCGGGCCCGGAGTACGCGACGGCCCAGTGACCGAGCGGATCGATCGCCAGGTTCGGGAGCGGAACGGACATCTTGTATTCCGCCGTCGTGGTCGCGAACGTCGTCGGGTCGATGGTCAAGACGGTGAGCTCCGGCCACTGGTCCGTCTCCGTGTGCCGTGGGGAGTCGCCGGCGGACAGCACGAACAGCCGCGAGCCGTCGGGCGAAGTCGTCGTCGCTTGGGCCAAGACGTTGTGGCCAATGGGAAACGATTGCTTCGACAATTGCTGTCCGGCAAGGGCCGTGAGAAGGACCACCCTGTGGGCGGGGTCGTCGACGAGCGCAACGCCATTGGTCAAGCCGAACGAGATCGAGCCCGAGGGGATGCCCGTATCCCAGTAAGTCGGCCTGCTTCCGCAACCCGCGGTCACCAATGCAAGGACGAGCCCGGCCAGCTGGAATCGAGAGATGGTCATTGGTCACTCCCCTGGACGACCCGCGCGCTCAGCTCGAAGCCGGTGATCGTGCGAACCGTCCCTCCGCCGAGGTCGATGAACGTGATCCGGCCGTCCGCGTAGTTCTGCGCGACGAATCCGGAGCCCGCATCGCCGGCGGCGGTCGCGATTCCCACCGCGGTGGGAGGGCTCGGAAGCGTGTATTCGCGCACGTCGAGGGAAGGCAACGTGACGAGCTCCACCGCGAAAACCGACGTCTGATCGCTAACCATGACGAGCGCGCTGTCGCTGTTCGTTGCCGCGCACGCTCCCAGGCACGGAGGGGCGAGAGCCACCGCGATCGGCGGAGCGCCGAGCGAGACGATCTTCGCCGGCAGATCCTGCGCGATCGGCACGATACTGAACGCCCCCTTCACGCTCGAACCGGGCGTCGGGGTGACGCTGTGCAAGACGATGGCGTTTTGCGCGTCGCCGGTCGGGAACACCGCGAGGACCGGCGCGTGAAGCACAATCGTGCGAATGCTCGGCTGCGGCTTCAGGGTGAGCACGGTGAGCCGCTCGATGGGCGCCGCCGTCGTAAAGAGGAGCACGCTCGTCTGGTTGAGAGTCCCGTTCTGGGCCACGATGGCGCGTCCGACGACTTCGCCGGGGATGGGCGTCAGGGTCAGCGAAGTCGGAGCGCTCACGATGCCCGGAAGCGGAAGGATGGCGACGGCGCCCAGCTCCCGGAGAACGGCGATCGCGAACGTGCCGTCGGGAGACACGGTCAGGTCGGAGGGGGCCTCGGGGAGCGCGACGGTGGTGGGCGATCCGTCATTGAGCGATACCACGGTGATCGCCGCCACACCGTCTTGGCGAATGAGCGCGAAGGATCCGTCCGGCGTGAACGAGACGTCGGGCATGCCGCTGGTCGACGATTGGGGAGGACTCATGCCACCGCCAGCTTCGCTCGCGGGCTGCCCGGCGCCTGCCTCCGACGCCGATGCTTCGCCGAGGAGGGCATCGGGCGCCTCCACGTCTGGCGCGCCTGCGTCGGCCGCGGCGGCGTCCGGCAGGGACGTGACGGGGGTAGGCGCCGAGAGAGGGAAGTTCTGCGTCACGGCGGGCTGCTGTCCGCCGACCAAATCGATCACCGAGATCCCGTCCTCGGTCACGACGAAGGCCTCGGTTTCGTCCGCCGAGAAGACGACCTGAGACGGCCGATATCCGATGTCACCGAGAATCGAAGGGGGCCGTGGACTCGTCGGCGAGAGGTCGAGCACGGCCAAATCTTGAAACCCTTGCGTCGGATCGGCATTGGCGATCCGGGTTGCGTCCGTCCAGGCGATCGCCCACCGGCCGCTCGGCGACATCGCCCACGCGTTGGCGTCGGCGGTCGACGGAAACGTGGTGGTCGATGGAGGGCCTCCGGTGCCGTCACTCCGCAGGAGGGTCGCGTCTTGCGATCGAACGTTGAGGACGATCGCCGCCTCGCTCGTCGACGCGGGATCCGCATTTGGAACTGCGGCCAAGTACGTCGGGCCGTCGCCCGCTTGGACCGTCTGTACGACGAAGGTCGTCGCGTCGACGTACGCGACGCGGCCGCTCGTCGGGTTCGCGGTCCACACGATCTTGCCGGTGGCAACGGGCGACTGGTAGTCCGCTTCGGTCTTCGTTTCGGGAGGCAACGCGGCGGCCGCGTCGACCACCGCCGGGCTTTCCCCCGCGCCGCCTCCGCTGACCCCCCCGGTATTGCTTCCGCCGTTGCTTGGGCTGGAGCCGCCGAAGTCCCCCGTGCCCGCGAGGCTCCCGGCGCTGTTCGAAGACTCCCCGGAGCACCCACCCGTCGTCAGTGCCCCCAGCACCGCCAGCGTCCCCACCCGATACCATGCGTTCATTGCTTCCCCCGCTTACGCAAGCGCTCGGCCAAGCACGTTATCACGAAGAAATAGGGCGAGTTACAGCGAAAACCGCGACATCGGTGTCGCGCTTGGCTCACGCTGGCACCAGGCATTCGCGTCTTCTCCGTCTCCGATTGACCATTCTCGCGAAATAGGAATTGGTTCAGCGGGAGTCGCGCGCCCAGAGCCGTCTCCTCGCGCCGTACCCCAGCATCGCGACGAATAAGGTCGCCGCTGCAACGGCCAAGGCGCGCGCTCGATTCGACGGCCTCGGGCGTTCTACGCGCCTCGCCGTGTGCAGCGCAATCGCCCGGTGATCGCCCGTCAGAACACCCTCGGTCGTCGCGGCTCCCAGCCGGATTCGCGCGATCCCGCGGCGTCCACGGGGTCGTGGAGGCGGGGTCGCGCCGGGCGGCTCGGCGTTCAGGTAATAGAGCGTGACTTCGATGATCGCCGGTTCGCTCGCGCAGGCGTAGCTCGCGCGGAGGAGCAGGCCGTCTACGTCCGTCAGGGAGGCATCGAGGAACGTCGGTCTGCAAGGCGATCCGTCCGCGTCGACACCCACCCCGTCCAACAAGAACGCTCGAAGGTCTTCGCGCGCGGCCGCCACGTCTTCCGGGGTCACTTCGCCATCGCCGTCGCGGTCGAGCGCGATGCCGCCCAGCTGTTCTGCGCTCGCGAAGGTCAGCCGTGCATCCACCTGGCCGTCGGGGTGGACGTCGAAGTCGGCGATGCTCAGGCCGGGCGTGTGCCCGCGGGCAGAACGTGGCAAAAGGGATAGCGCGATGACCACGACCCCCATGCCCAAGAGAGTGCCAGGACAACCGCCGACGCTCGCGCTCGGCGCGATGAACTTCGGCAAGCGAACCCCCGCCGCCGAGAGCGAACGCATCGTGCGTCGCGCGCTCGAGCGAGGCATCCGCGTGTTCGACACCGCGAACGTGTATAACGCCGGCGAGTCCGAGCGCATCCTCGGCCGCGCGCTCGGTCGCGAGCGCGAGAGCGTCGTCTTGGCGACGAAGGTGGGCATGGACCGCGTCGGCGGGGCGATCGAAGGCCTCTCGCCCGAGGCCATGGAGCGAGCGCTCTTCGGATCGCTCGATCGGTTGGGCGCGTCCAGCGTCGACGTCTACTACTTGCACGCGCCGGATCACGTCACGCCGATCGAGCGCACTCTCGACGGCATGCGCGCGCTCGTCGATTCCGGGCGCGTGAAGGCGTGGGGCGTGTCGAACTACTCTTCCTGGCAAATCCTCGACATGCACGCGCTGTCCGACGCGCGCGGCCTCGCCCGCCCCGTCGTCTCGCAGGTGCTGTACAACGCGCTCCACCGGCAGCTCGACATCGAGTACTTCGCGTTCACCCGACGCCATCCGATTCACACGACCGTCTACAACCCGCTCGCCGGCGGCTTGCTCACCGGAAAGCACACCTTCGAAGGGGCACCGGGCAAGGGTTCGCGCTTCGACGAAAACGCCATCTACCGTCGCCGGTATTGGACGCGCGCGATGTTCGACCGAGTCGCTCAGGTCCGTGTCGTGGCGGAGCAGGAGGGGCGGTCGCTCGTCGACTTCTCGTACGCCTGGGTCGCCTCGCGACCGGACGTCGACTCGATTCTCGTCGGGCCCGCGACCGTCGAGCAGCTCGATCAGGCGATCGATGCCGTCGGCCGGCCGCTCTCGGGCGATTCCCTCGCGCGCATCGACGAGCTCGGGCGAGAGTGGAGCGGCACCGATACGGCTTACGTGCGATGACTCTCGACGTCCGAACGGACAGGATCGATTGCGAAGAAGCGATCGCGCATTTTCGCGCGCATGGCTGGGCGCGCGTCGGCAAGGTGGCAAGCGACGAGTGCCTCGCCGCCCTCCGCGCGCGCTCCGACGATCTCATGTTCGGCCGCGTCGTGCACGAGGGCCTCTTCTTCCAGCACGACGCGCCCGGAGGGTCTTACCGCGAGCTCGCCTTCGGGCGCGGCTGGGAGGGCCCGAGCCCGAACTATCGAAAAATCGAAAAGCTCGAGCGCGACCCGCTGTTTCGCGCATGGATAGAGAACGCATTCTTCGAGCGGATCGTGCGCGCGGTCGTGGGCGAAGAAGCGGTCCTGTATCGCGCCTGCTTGTTCAACAAGGGCGCGCAGGGCGGGACCGAGCTCCCCTGGCATCAAGACGGCGGGAGCTTTTGGGGGCTCGATCGGGACCCCGAGCTTCAGATCTGGACGGCGCTCGACGACGTCCCCGTGGAGTCGGGCTGCGTGGAGGTGCTCGACGGGAGCCACGCGGCCGGGCTGGCCACGCCGCTCGGCGGAAACATTCCACGGGAAATCGTCGACCGTGCCGGCGCCGATGCCCGAAGGCTGGCACTGCCGGCGCTCGCGGGTGACGTCCTCCTCATCCACAACTACCTGTGGCATCGCTCGGGCGCGAACTTCACCGGCCGACCGCGGCGGGCATTCACGGTGGCTTACATGCCCGCGTCGACGCGGTGCTTGCGGCGAAAGCGGGCGCCCCGGACGTTCGTCCGGGTGTTCGCGCCCAGTTCCGTGCGATAAGTCTCGTCGATGGGTGATGCGATCCAGCGGCTGCTCGCCACCAAATCGGTCGACGAACTGCGCGCGCACGCCGAGCAAGACCATGGTCTGAAGCGGTCGCTGACCGCCCTCGACCTCGTGATGCTGGGCATCGGCGCCATCATCGGCACGGGCATCTTCGTGCTCACCGGGCGAGCGGCCGCCGCCAACGCCGGCCCTGCTGTCGCCTTGTCGTTCACGGTGGCGGGCATCGCGTCGACGTTCGCGGGGCTTTGCTACTCCGAGATGGCCTCGATGATCCCCATCGCCGGCAGCGCGTACACGTATTCATATGCCACGATGGGGGAGCTCGTGGCGTGGACCATCGGCTGGGACCTGATCCTCGAATACCTGGTCGCCTCCGCCGCCGTGAGCGTTGGTTGGTCGGGATATGTCGTCGCGTTCTTGCACGACACCTTTTCGTTGGACCTTCCCAGGGAGTGGACGAGCGCTCCCGTCGTCTGGGAGGAAGCCCGACAACGGTTCGCGTGGACGGGAGCGCACCTGAACGTTCCCGCCGTGGTCATCGTTCTTGCGGTGACCGCGGTGCTCGTCCGCGGGATCAAAGAGTCCGCTCGGATCAACACCGTCATCGTCTTCGTCAAAGTGCTGGTCGTGCTCCTCTTCATCGCCTTCGCTGCCCGCTTCGTGAACCCCGCCAACTGGCACCCCTTCGTGCCCGCCAACGAGGGAACCTTCGGCCGCTACGGCGTCTCCGGCATTCTCCAGGGAGCGACGATGGTCTTCTTCGCGTACATCGGCTTCGACGCGGTCTCCACAGCCGCGCAGGAAACGCGAAACCCCCAAAGGGATCTGCCGATCGGCATCCTCGGATCGCTGGCGATCTGCACGGTTCTCTACATCGTCGTGTCGCTGATCCTGACGGGGGTCGTGCCCTACAAGCGGCTCAACGTTCCGCACCCCATCGCGGTCGGCGTGGAGGCCACCGGGCAGCTCTGGCTGGCCACCGCCGTCGAGATCGGAGCCATCGCCGGGCTCTCGTCGGTCATGCTCGTCATGCTGCTCGGCCAACCGCGCATTTTCTTCGCCATGGCCCACGACGGACTCTTGCCGGCGGCCGCCGCGAAGATTCACCCGAAGTTCGGAACGCCGTACGTGACGACGATCGTGACCGGCCTGGTTTGCGCGGTCGCCGGCGGTCTGCTCCCGATCGACATCCTCGCCGAACTGACCAGCATCGGGACGCTCTTCGCCTTCGTGCTCGTGAGCATCGGAGTCATGATTCTTCGCCTCAAGCGACCCGATTTGCCCCGCGCGTTCAAAGTCCCCGGCGGTCCGTACGTCGTCCCCACGTTGGGCGCGCTCACGTCGGGCACGCTCATGTACACGGCCACGACGGCCACCATCGTGCGTCTCTTCGTATGGATGGCAATCGGCTTCGTCGTCTACTTCGGCTACGGCCGAAAGCACTCGAAGCTCGGGCAGTCCGCGCTTTATTCGCGACCGAGCCGGAAGGTCCGCTCGTAGCCGGAATCGACGTTGCGAATGAGCACGTCGACGATTCCGTTTTCGTCGAGTGAGTATTGCTCGAAGATGTGCGGTCCCTCGTCGAAGCGTCGCTCGACCGGCACGGACGCGAGGTCGTCCGCTCGGCTCAGCGTGGGGTCGAAGGGGAAGTACACGTCGCCGAAGAGCGCCATGTCGCCCCGGGGCCGTCCGCCTTCGTCCACCGCGCTGCACTCGAAGAACCGGAAGTGGCCGACGTTGTGGGCCGCGCGGTAGAGGCGGGTCGAAGTGAACGACCTCGCCGCGGCGGACGGCAGCTCCGTGCCCGGCGCGAAGATCGGGTCGAACGTGATCTCGCGACCGGCCGCTCCTTCGCGAAAGACCCCGAAGGTCCGCGCGTACCGATCGACGAGAACGAGGCCCGCGGCACCGTCCGCCGCAATCGAAAGTCCGATAGCCACCGCCGCCGACGGGTACGGCGAGCGGTGCACGCGCCGGCCGAATCGCTGTCGCAGCGCCCTTGCAATGATCGGTAGCTCGCTCGCCCCGCCGACGACGTAGAGCCCGGCGATATCGGAAAGTCCGTGGGAGTCGTCGTCGGCTCGCGACATCAGTGGCGTCATGGCATCGATCGAACGCTCGACGAGCGGCATGCACGCGTCGTAGAAGTCGCTCACAGGCAACGTGATTTCCGACCGGGGCGCGGCCTTGCCGAGGACGGCTTCGAGATCCAGCGTGATCTTCCGGGACGTCGGGCGCAGGCCTTCCTTCGCGGCACGGCACTGGTCGAGCAGATTGTCGGCTGCGCGCGCGGGAAGCGTCCGAAGCTCGAGGCCCGCGCGTTCGAGCACCACCGACGCGAGCGCGACGTCGAAGTCGTCGCCGCCGAGCTGGGCGACTCCGGCCGTGGCCAGGACGTCGTGCCGCCGGCCGCTCATCCGCACGACCGACGCATCGAACGTGCCGCCCCCGAGATCGTAGACGACGACAAGATCCCGGCGCGACGAGATTGTGTCCCTGTGCCGGTGCGTATACTCGAACCCGGCTGCCGAAGGCTCGTTCAGCATCGCCGTCACGTCGAATCCGGCGCGACGAAACGCGTCGAGCGTCACGAATCGCTGCGCGCCGAAGGCGTTTGCGGGCACGGCGATCGCCGCCTGCAACGGCTGGCCGCGCGACAGGGAGCGACGGACGTCCGAGCACGTGACGAGCGCCTCTCTCACGTAGCCGACAAATCGCGCGATCAGGTCGCCCAGCGTCAGGGCGGTGCTGCCCAGCACGACGGTCTGGAAAGGGCCGGCGTCCGGACGGGAAAGCAGCCTCTTGAACGATCGGAGGACGGTGAACGACGGATCGTCCGCCACGGCTGCTGCGTCGAACCCGAAGCGAAGCTCGCCGTCGCGTTCGGCCACGATGGACGGAATCCACTCCGCGGCGTCGCCCGCCGCGTCCGCAAAGCCGACCACCGGATGGTTCCCTCGGTCGGCGCAAGCCACGACCGTTCGCGTGGTGCCGAAATCGATGCCGAGACGCACGGGGGCGATCCTGTCACTGCCCGGGCCAACAAGCCAGTTTCGCGCAAGTTTCGCGCGAGGAAGTCGATGGCGTCGCTGCCCGTCAGGGGTTAAAACGCGCGGCGAGAACGAAGGGAGCGCAAGGACACGCGATGAGACATCCAGACTTCGACCCCGACTATGTCTTCAGCCATCACGCCCCCACGCCGGAGAAGCTCGTTCATCACGACGCCATCCACGCCGGCGCAAAGCGATTCGCCGACATCATCCTCGCCCACACGCCGCCGTCCCGCGACCAGACGGCGGCGCTTCTGCTACTTCGCGAGGCCGCGATGATGGCCAACGCCGCGATCGCTCTGGAAGGCCGCTTGAAGTGAGTTGACTCGAGCCCGTTCCCAGCGGCCAGCGAGGCGTCTCAGATGCGTCACGCAGAGCAACGCAGTATCCTTTCGTGAGCCACGACGTAGCGTTCGCGCATCTGTCGGATCCGTAGAAACTTTGCGCTGGTGACGGACACGGGCGCGAACGCCATCGGGTGGATACAGTGGTTTCGACTCAAGAAGGGACGTCAAACGTGGCGACATTCGGCCGACCATCAGGACTCGCGCAAGGGGCGCGGTCTTCTACGGGGTTCCATGCAGCCTAGGCCCCGCACGCGCGCGCTCGGCGCGTGGCTGCCGCTGTTCGGCGTGCTCGGGATCGGGGCGGTTGCGGGC
>JBAULD010000450.1:0-3998 GCA_049578005.1 Polyangiaceae bacterium | reverse complement strand
GAGCAGGGTGCCGCCCACGCCGCCGCGATTGCGTCAGCTCTGGCCAGCGCCACGAGCTGCGTCGACGCGGACCGGTCCGAACTCGACGAGAGCGACGTGGCCCAACGAATCGCTGACCACGCGCGGCCTCTCGATCCGCTCGGCCTCGCCGACTTGACGAAAGGCGATCTGGACGCCCTCGCGCGACGCGCTGACCAGCTCCGGACGCGCGCCCCTTTCGCCCCGCGCGCCGGATTCGCCCGCACCCCTCGCGAGCAGACGTTCCGGCAATACTTGTCGGCATTCGGGATCGAGTCGCCCCCACGAGTCGACGGCGAGCGGGACGGCAGCGAAGCGATGCTCGCACATGTGCTCGCGAAGATCGCGACCGAAAAGCCGCGTGCGAGCGTCGTTTGCGTCTGGGCGGTGCCACCGGCGAGGCCCCAGGCGACGGCCAGGGCCATCGCCTTGCTCCGGTCGCGCCGGATCGAGCTGCGTTGGACCGTGCCGCCACTCGACGCGGCCGTGAGCGCACGGCAAGAATGGCGGAGCCCGATTGCCAACGCCGTCGACGACGCCGTTCGCGTGCGCGCCCGCGCGATGGCCGTCCGAGGGGAGCGGGCTCTGCGCCGACTCGGCGTGCGCATCGTCACGCGGAGCGTCGCGAGGTCGTCGGCTTGACGTCTCGCGATCCTCGGGGCCTGCTGCGCGAAGCCGGGCTGAGGCCGAAGCGGAGCTTCGGGCAGAACTTCCTCGTCGCAACACCGATTGCCCGCGCGATCGCTTCCGCGTGCGTGCCAGACGACGAAGTTGGGCGTGCGCGGGTCGTCGAGATCGGCGCCGGCACGGGGGCCCTGACGGGCCTCCTGGCGCAGCGCGCTCGTTCGCTCGTGGCCATCGAGCGCGACCGCGAGCTCGTGCCGCTGCTCGTGCGCGAGCTGGAGTCTTCCAGCGCCACGCGCATCCTCGAGGCGGACGCGCAATCGGTGGACTTGGCCCAGCTTCTCGGCGACGCCGACCCGGAGTCACCCCGCGTTCTTTGCGGCAATCTTCCGTATGCCATCACCGGGCCGCTTCTAAGGCGCGCGGTCGAACTCGCAGATCGCGTCGAACGGGTCGTTTTCCTGATCCAACAGGAGGTCGCCGACCGGCTGACGGCAACTCCGGGCCACAAGAGTTGGGGGGGCCTCTCGGTCTTCGTGCAGGCCGCGTACGAGGCGCGGCGAGTCGTACGCGCCCCGCCCGGCGCCTTTTATCCCTCTCCCGAGGTCACGAGCGCCGTCGTCGAGCTCGTTCCCGCGAACCCGCCCCGCGCGAAGGAAACCGAGGCCTTCCGCGCGCTCGTCCGCAGCGCATTCCAGGCGCGCCGAAAGACGTTGCGCAACGCGTGGGCGAAGCTTGCCCCCGACGCCGCCGCGCTCGAGCGAGCCGCCGCGCAAGCGGGAATCGCACTCGACGCCCGCGGCGAGACCCTCGACGTCCTTGCCTTCGCAAGGATGGCGGAGGCGCTTGAACTCAGCGCTCGCCGCTGAGGCGCTTCAGCGCGGCTTGCGCGTCGTCCCGATCCGGGGAATTGACCGGTGCGATTTCCATGAAACGCCGGTAGTGCTCCACCGCTTCGGACTTGCGACCCGACTTCTGGAGCGCCTCGGCCGTCAGCACTTCTAGGTGGGCCAGCCATCCCGGACGCTGATCCGACTTTTCCACGGTCGTCGCCGCGGGCAAGAGCAGCGGGAGTGCAGCGCCCACGTTGCCGCGATCCATCAGTAGCTTCCCGTACTGGTATCGCCAATCCGGATGGGGCACCGCCCCGTCGGGCCCGGACGCGTCCCCGTCGCTCGCCACGGCCTTGGCCCATTCGGCCAACGCCGCCGCCGGATTGCCGCGGTCTCCGTAGCATTCGGCGAGGGTGGCGTGCGCCTCGTAGCGCGAAGGTCGGAGAGCGAGCGCGCGCTTCTCGTCCTTGATCGCGTCGACGACCGCTCCCTGCTTGCGTTCCATGAGTCCCCTTTGCCAGTAGGCATCGGCGTTGAGCTTGTCGATCGCGAGCGTCGCCTCGATCTCCTTGCTCGCGAGATCGAACTTCGTCGCGTCATTGGCCGCCCAAGCCAGGTAGACGTGATACTCTGCGCGATTCTGATCCGCGTCCACCGCGCGCTGCAGATAGCGAATCGCCTCGTTTTGCTGCGTCGGCCCCTTGAGCATCAGCGCGCGCCCCATGAAGTGCTGGGCCTCGGCGCTCGCAGGACGCTTTTGGATCACTTTGCGGAGCATCGGAATGGCTTCGTCGGGCAGGCCGATGGCCACGTAGGCGCTGCCGACTCGAAGCTCCAAGTCGGGGTCCTCGGGCGCCTGGGCGAGCGCCGCTTTGAACTGCTCGATCGCCTTTTGAACGTCCCCCGAATCCTCGAAGAGCAGACCACGCTCGAGCGCCAGCCCCGGGTAGTCCTTGTCGGCGGCGGCGATCTTGTCGAGTTCGATCCCGGCATCGTCGAACTTGCGCATTCGCCGCAGCGTCACCGCGAGCCTGAAATGCGACGAGTTGTCCGCCGGCTCCTGGACGAGAGCCCTCTTGTATTGCGTGAGCGCGAGGTCGTGGTCTCCCTGCAGCTCGGCCACGTCTCCGAGTGCTCGGTCGAGCGCCGCGGAAGATGCCAGTTTCGTCTTCGCCTCGTCGAGGAGCGCCCTGGCGTCCGCCAGCCTCCCACGCGAAGACAAGAGCTCCGAGAGCGCGACGTACGGGAGAATCGCATCGCGCCGAGAGACGTCGACCATGGCGACCGCCGCGCGCATGTCGGCCTCCGCGGCGTCGTAATTCCCGAGATGGCGCTCGACTCGGCCGAGGAGAAGCACGATCGAGACGCTCTTCGGGAAACGGGGTCGCGCGTCGACGAGCTGTTGCTTGGCTTCCGCGAGTCGATCGAGCGCGAGCTTTGCCTCCGCGTCGCTGGCAATCGTTTCGGGAGATCCGGAATCGATCTGGAGCGCGGCGTCGAAGCGGGCGAGCGCCTCCGTGTAGCGACCCTCGCTGAAGAGCATTCGGCCCTCCCCGCTCAAGGCCAAAACGTTGCGCGGGTCGATCCTCACCGCTTGGGCGAACGCTTCGCGCGCCTCGCTCGCGCCCCCGCGGTCCAGGTTGATCCATGCCCGCACCGAATAAGCCTTCGAGAGCTCGTTTGGTGCGGCCTTTGCGCGCGCGGGTCCCTCCAGCACCGTGGCGAGGTCCTTGAATGCCTGCGCGTCGTCCGCAAGCGCGCCGTTCGTTCTCGCGCGCGCGATGAGGGCGCCAGGGTGAAGCGGAGAGGCGGCCAGCGTCGCTGCGATCTCGCTTTTGGCGTTCGCCGAGTCCCCGAGTAGCTCGTAGGCGCGCGCCAGTCCGAAGTGCGCGCACGCGTCGTCCGACGAGCCGAGGGCGCGCTTGAACGCCAAAATCGCGGCGCCCCCGTCGCGCGCGGCGAGCTCCACGTTGCCGCGTAGGTTCGCCAGCGTCACCTGGATCGGATCCACAGGATCGTTCTTGCCGGCCGCGGCATCGAGCGCCCTGCGCGCCTTTTCGAAGTCGTCGTTCGCCGCCGCCTGGGCCGCGAGCGCCACGTCGCGGTACTTGACCATTTCCTCGGGCTGAAGCTCGGCCAGGAACTGCTTTGCGCGGGACGCGCGCGACGTGTCCGGCCCGAAGCGAACGGCGGTCGCGTAGTCGACGACGGCGGCGTACGCGGTCAGCGGCTTCGCCCGCGCCATTCCAGCGTGCGCAGCAGCGGCGACGTCCACCGCGGCCTGCGCGTCTCCGTACGTGTCGCTGCCGAGCAGCTTTTCCGTCGAGACGACAGTCGCCGTCGTGGCACGCTCGTAGTCTTTGGCGTGAATGCGATCGAAAAGGTCGAGATAGCCGTAGGCGCCGTGAGATGTGAGCTGGAGCGCCGCACCGGCGACGACCGCGGCGACCAGCACGCCAACCGCGACGCGCGCGCCGACCGAACGCTTTCGCGTGGATGCGACCTGGCTCTCGCCCCCGTCCG
>JBAULD010000449.1:0-4605 GCA_049578005.1 Polyangiaceae bacterium | reverse complement strand
CGCCCGCGCTGGGGCGGTCTGCCCCCGACCTCCCGGCTGCCCTCCGGGCAGCCTTGTTGCCGAGGGGGCGTGCAGGGCCGTGGTCACAGTGGGCCCTCGAGACGAACTCCCGCGGGTCGACGTGGGCGCGTGGGCCACGCTCGTCCTGGGGCCCGACGGCGCACCGGGCAAGCCCGACCTTTGCCGCCCGCTCTCGTTGCGGCCCGATGTTTTCTCCCTCGCCCGTGGAGGCGCGGCGGCCGTGGCCGTGCATATCGTCATCACCGTCCCCGACCAGGACTTGACGCGAATGCACGCGAGCGTGCAAGGAAACCTGCGTGGTCCGCCGCCTCGCCCTCTGTCGGCTGCCGGGGAGGCCGTGGTACGAGATTCCGTGGCCACGCTCATCGAGCCCTTGCGCGGTCTTGGCGGAGAAGCGAGCACGGAAGTGGTGGAGCTCGAGGTGACCTGCAAGGTGAGCAGTCTTTGAGGTTCGAATTCCGTGGCAACGATGCTAGCGTGTGCGGGCTTCTATTCAGGCCCCATCGCGGGCGTGCCCGACCATTCGTGCGAGGCGAACTACGTGGACAGTGATCTCGCGGACGCGGTGGAGGCCCTCAAGGCAGTATTTGCGAAGCGCAAGCTTCCTTGCTCCTTCGGCAAGGCGCCGCAAGCGCTGGTCGACGAGCTTCGAAAGCAGCTGCGCGTGCCCTCGCGCTATCGAAGCTTCTTGCTCGCGGCCGATCCCGAACGACTGGAGACGGTGACCCCGGTCGAGCGGGTACGACTCATCCCTGCGGCGGAGCTCGTGAAAGCGCAGCAGCTCGTGCAAACGCCAGGCGAGAACGGGGCCCCACCGGCCGACTGGAAGTCGTCCTGGGTGGTCATCGGCGAGAGCTCACTGCTCGGGGACCCGTACTTTCTGGACGTAAGCAAACCAGATCCCGAGGGCGACTGTCCCGTCTACACGGCGATGAGCGGGCAGGACCGATGGGTTCCGACGCTCGCGGCGTCGAGCTTCGCCCAGTTCTTGCGCATCCTGTCGACGGCGATGGAAATCGCCGCGGGCTTCGGCGATGCCATCATGGACGACGAGGACGAGGACGCGTTCCGGGAGGCTCTGGGGCCGAAGGTCAAAGTGATCGACGCGGCGGCCCTGAGGGCCGGACACTGGACCTGAGCGGCCGATGAGCGAAACGGCTTACGTCCGGAGCCGCTATCGACCGCCCGAAATCGAGCACCGTTACGGTCCAAACGTCCACTTGCTGGACGATCCCGTCGCCTGGACCAGACTCGCGCGCTTCTGCGCGCTGGATACGCAGCAACCGGAAGTGGGCCGGCTTCTGCGGGCCCTATACCAACAGCTCGCCGAAGCCGTGGTCGCCGCAGAGCTCCCGCGCGCACGGCTCGACCTGCCGACCCGCATGGTCACTTCCTTCCCGCAGGCGGTGGTTCGCACCGCGGCGGTTGCGACCCACACACGCGTCGTCACCGTAGGCATCGCCCGAGCCGGGACGATGCCATCGCAGGTCGTCTACGACCTCTTGAGCGAACTGCTCGACCCGTCCTGCGTGCGTCAGGACCACCTCTTCATGTCTCGCTCGACCGACGCGCACGGCCACGTGACCGGAGCGACCTGGCACGACGCCAAGATCGGGCGCGACGTCGAAGGGCGGCTGGTGCTCTTTCCCGACCCCATGGCCGCGACCGGCTCGTCGCTCGTCAGCGCGCTCGATCATTACAAGACTCGGCTCGAGGGCGTTCCGGGCCGCTGCGTCACGATGAACCTCATCGTCACGCCTGAGTATTTACGACACGTGCTGACCCGGCACCCCGACACGGCCGTCTACGCGTATCGCCTCGACCGCGGCGCGAGCGACGACGACGTCCTCATGACCGTGCCCGGGACGCGGTGGGCGGAAGAGCGTGGTCTCGACGACCACCAGTACATCGTCCCCGGAGCGGGCGGCGTCGGAGAGATTTTGAACAACGCGTGGGTTTAGAAAGGCCCCGCGAGCTCGTCGATGATGCGCTGGGCGGCGGCCCTCCGTGCGTCGCGGTTGCCGGCGTTCCGAATGGGCCTGCCGACGACGATGTAGTCCGCGCCCAAGCGAATCGCCTCCGCCGGGGTGCACACGCGCTTGTGGTCGTCGGAGGCGGCCCAGGCGGGTCGGATTCCGGGGCTCACGAGCGGAGCGTTGGGAAACTCGGCCCGGAGAACGGCGATTTCCTGCCCCGAGACGATGAACCCGTCGGCTCCCGCGGCGGCCGCCGATTTCGCGCGGCGCACCAGATCCGTGTGAAAATCTTCCGGCTTGCCGCTCGTTCGAGCCGCGAAATCCCATGCGTCCATGCTCGACAAGACGGGCACCCACAAAAGCTCGGGCAAGCGGCGCTCGCCCCGGCCGTTGATTGCCGCTCGCAGGGTCGCGGGCCCGACGCTGTGGCTCAGGGTCAAGAACTTCGCGCCCGCCTCGGCCGCGACCCGCACGACATTGCCGACGGTCGCGGGGATGTCGTCCGGGAGTTTGAGGTCGACGAAGACTTGCTTGCCCGCCAGATGGCCCGACAGGTCCTGCAAGCCGCCGCCGAGCAAGAGCTCGAGGCCCACCTTGTAGAACGAGATCAGACCCTCGAGATCGTCGATGAACCGGAACGCTTCTGCGCGTGTGGGGACATCGAGAGCGACGATGATTCGATCTTCCGGCTTCATGAGGCGACGGGGGCCGAGGATGAAGACCAGTACCATAGCGGGCCCTAATCCTCACGCAGACTTGCTGCTAGCCCGCGCGGCTGTCCATATCGGATTTCCGCTTCAGCGGACCATCCATGGAGCCCTCGCGCATCGGAACCCCACGATGAAGTCGCGGTCTACGTCGGCAGAGGGGGGCAGGGAGTAGTCATTGCCGCCGCTGCGGAAGCTCGGCGACAAGAGCGCTGGACCGCCGCCCGAGAAGTAGTCGCCCCGGGTGACCCGGCCCGTGTTGCTGCTCAAATCCGCGCAATCCGTGCACGCAGCGTAGGGCGCAAACGTGTCCATCGTCCACTCGACCAGCTCGCCCGCGAGGTCGAGATGACCCCAATACCCCGCTCCGAGCGAGGCATATCCGACGGGCGCCAGGAAGGTTGTTTTCCCCACGGCGATGAAATCCTCGTCGATAATCGCGTACTGCCTCGCCATGTCTGGGCGAAAGGAGGCGATCGAGGTGGACCCCCAGGGGTACGCTCGCTGCTGGCTACCTCCGGCGGCCGCATACTCCCATTCGGCCTCGCTCGGCAGAAACCCTCCGTCCCAGATGCAGAAGGCATAGGCCTCGTACCAGTTGACGCAATTGATCGGCTGGTTCTCGTCGCCGGCCGGGACATCCGTCCACGCGTCGAAGGCGGTGCTGTTCAAGCAAGCAAGGTTGCTGCTCGTAGGGGCGATGTACGCGTTCCAGCTGGCGGCCTGCCAACCCGTCTCGTAGGTGCCGGGGGCTTCACTGTCTTCCAGCCCCTTGCCTCCGTTCAAGTGCGTGTGCTTTCCCGATCCCTGGGCTGGTAGGTAGCCCGATCCATTGTTCCACGCGGCCACGAAGCGACGGAATCGGCCCACCGTGACGTCGTACTTGTCGAGCTGAAATCCGCTCAGCGTCGCGGGGTCGGCCTCACCCGTCACACCGCCGTCGGTGACCGTGTAGGTCCGATAAAACGTGCCTCCGGGCACGGCGAGGCTCGTGCAGCAGCTCTCGCAGCCGCTTCCGCCCGCGCCGCAGTTGGTTGTCCCCGCGCCGGCCGATAGACAGCTCGGAGGCGGCGGCGACCCGGCGTCGACAGTCCCAGGGCACGTCGGGGCGTCCTCCGCGGCATCGGCTACGACAACGTCCTCTGTCGAGTCGGGGTTGACGTCTGCCAAGCCGCCGTCGCCCGCCCCGAGAAGGGAGGCCCCGTCATCGGAAGCGAAGACCTCTGAAGACGCATCCGGCGTGGCAGCTTCCACGACGCCTGTCTCTCGTCGCGCGGTCGCGTCCGTCGAGATCGTCGAGTCTTCGGGCCCCGCGTCCTTTGAGGGAGCTGCGGCCATCGGGCTCGGCGAGCCTTCGGGGCCCGCGTCTCCAGAGGAAATCGCGTCCGACGGGCTCGGCGGGCCTTCGGGCCCAGCTTCCCGAGCAAGGGGCTTCTCCTCCACTCCTCCGCAAGCGGCGACGGCCGCTGCCAGGGCGCTCGCAAGGAGGAGGAAATTCCCCAGACCGGGCCTTCTTTTCGAAATCCAGAAGTGGAACGGCATGGTTCGACGGTGCGGCGCCTTCGAGGGTTTCTTAGCAAGTCCCCGGTTTGGAGTCAGTGGCGCCGGGCTTCAAGAGCGGCTCACCCGCGAGGGGCGAGTCGTGCAAGCGCTCACGAAGCCATCGACGTAAGCGTCCATCCTCCCTTCTTTTGCGACGTACGACGAATTACCGGAGCCGCTGGCTCACGGGACCGGAAAGAATACTGAATACGAAAGCCCCCGGACAGCCGGAGCGTTGATCGTCGTGAGGAGCAGGACTCGTGGATTCTCGGTCACAATGGCCTGCGCGTAGTCGACGACGTCGGCGTCTGGCGATTCGGGCTGGCTCGTCTGCACCTGGATCGAGAGCGGCTCTGGAC
>JBAULD010000448.1:0-9950 GCA_049578005.1 Polyangiaceae bacterium | reverse complement strand
CGTGGACGCCTGCTCCACGGAAGGCGTGTTCGTCGCGGGCGATTGGGTCGGGGACGAAGGAATGCTGGCCGACGCGGCGCTCGCCAGCGCGCGGGTCGCTTCGCAGCTGGCGATCGCGCACGTGGCAGGCCCTCGCGAGCGCGCGACGCGTCGCGAAGATACGCTGGTCGTCGCGTGATCGACTCCGTCTATCGCGAACACTTCCGGCACGTGTGGGGCCTTTGCTACCGCATGACGGGCAGCGCGGCGGACGCCGACGACCTCGCGCAGGAGACGTTCGCGCGAACGATCCGGAGCCCGCCTCCCGATCCGGCGGCCCCGTGGAGACCCTGGCTCGTGCGGTGCGCCGTGAACCTCGCGCGCGATCGCCTCCGCCGGAGAAAGCGGGAGCCTTACACAGGACCGTGGCTCCCGGCGCCGATCGAGACGGGCGAGGAGGCCGCGGACAGCGAAGATCCCGAGCGCCGCTACGGCATGCTCGAGAGCGTCTCGTTCGCGTTTCTCGTCGCCTGCGAGGCGCTGACGCCGCGGCAGCGTGCCGTGCTCCTCTTGCGCGACGTCCTCGATTACTCGGTGGAAGAAACGGCGACCGCACTCGGACTCAGCCTTCCCAACGTGAAGACGACGCATCACCGGGCCCGCGCCGCCATGCAGCGCTACGACTCGGCCCGCCGAGCGCCCACGCGCGGGCTTCAGCAAAAGACACGCACGGCACTGGAGCGCTTCGCGTTCGCGTTGAGCACGGGCGACCTCGCGGCCGTCGAGGCCGTCCTCGCACCGGGGGCGGTGACCACGACGGACGCGGGCGGAGACTTTCGAGCGGCGCTGCGGCACGTGGTCGGAGCCTCGCGCGTGGCGCGCTTCTATCTGGGTCTTCTGAAGAAGAACGTACCCTCCCGAGTCGTATGGCGGTCGATGAACGGTCTCCCGGCGCTGCTCATCGAAAGGGACAATCCACCCCATCGCACCGCGCCGCGCCTGGTGCTTCGGTGCGAAGTCGACGCGGACGATCGAATCGCGCAAGTCCACACCATTCTGGCGCGGACGAAGCTGAGGGCCGTCTCGGCGGCGGACGCCACGCCGTGAAGAGAGCGGCCCCCCTGCCGAGTCAGGGCCGCGCGCGCCCGAGATGCAGCACCGCGCCCACGACGGCGGTCGCGTACCAGAGCATCCGGTACGAGAGGCAGACGGCCAGCGCGATCCCGGCGGGCAGGCCCGCGAGACCGAAGAAGAGCACGTACGTCGCGTCAGCCGTTCCCCAGGCGCCCGGAAGCCCGGGGAGCGCGGACACGACGAACGCCATGGCAGTCCCGACGTACACCCATTTCTCGGCCGTCGGGGCCCCGCCCAGCGCGGACACGAGCCCACGAATCGTCGCGAACTGAGCGCCGGCGACCATAGCGCTCAAGGCCGCCGCGACGAGGAGCGTACGCGGGGCGCGCGGGTCACGAAGGTACTCGAGGAGCGGCTTCGCGATGCGACCGAAACGCGCCCCGACCAGCCACCCGATGCCACGATCCGGGACTCCTCGCACCGCGACGACGCCCAGCACGAACGCGACCGGGAGCGCCGCCAAGACGTCGGCAATGGGTCCCGCTCGCGTGCCGCCCCACGCAAACGCGAGGACTGCGGCCGTCGCTCCCACGACCGCCAGCCCGACCGCGCGATCGAGGAGTACGGACGCGACCGCGATCGACACCGGCGAGTGCTCGTGTTCCCCGGCCGGCAACCGTGCGACCACCGACGCAATCCGCAGGGCATCGCCTCCGATTCCCCCCGGAAGAAGCACGCCACCCGCCTGTGCTTCGATCGACAAGCGCCACACCGCGCCGAGGGGCAGATGCACGCCCGTGAGGCCGAGCAGAGCTCGCCATCGCGCGGCCCAGGCCAGGGTGCCGAGGGCGTAGAGCAGCGGCAGGACGGCGAGCAGACCAGGCCGCGCGTGCCGTATCGTCGACGCCATGCCCGGCTCGCACGCCAGCTGGGAGCATTGGGCCGCGTCGATGTGCACGTCGCCGGTTCGCGCGTGGAGGACGCACGCGCCCGTGCCGTCCGTGTCGCGCGAGACCGCCAGGCGCGTCGACACGGGCGAGCGCGGATCCCAGCAGTGGTCGCGCACGGGAACGACCCACGCGACGAACGCGAGCGCGGCGAGCGCGAGCGCCCACCGTAGCGCGCGCGCTATGCGATGGCGAAGGGGAAGCCCGCTCGCCGCACCGATGCTCGGCATGCGCGCCTTATAGCGTGCCGGCCCGAGGCGCTAGACGAAAACCCGGTGGCGACGGTACACCATGGCGATGGTCCGCCCCGTCTCGAGCCGCGCTCGCACGCGCCATTTCGCGATGCTCGAGGTGGCGATCGTGTTCGCGATCGGCGGGTCGCTCGTCGCCGTCGCGGTTCCCACGTTCTTGCGCGAGGTGCACGCTTCTCGCTTGGTCGAGCCGGTCGAGGGGCTCGAGCGACTCGGCGCCTCGGCGGTGGCCTACGCGCGAGAGCAAGCGACCGCGCCCGCCTCGTCTGGAGCTCCCGCAGGGCCCCTCTTCCCTGCGAGTGCACCGATGACGCCGAGCTTGCCGCCCCGCGGACACTGCGAAGTGGATCCACCGAACACCTGGGACGCGCCGACGTGGATCGCACTCGACTTTCGTCCGGTGCCGGCCGGTACGCCGCACTGCTTTTCCTTCGCCTTCGACAGCGCGTCCTCTCCCACCCGATCGACCTTTCGCGCCCACGCGCACGGCGACCTCGACGGCGACGGAATTCCGAGCACGTTCGAGGTGACGGGCCGATCCATCGAGGGCGATCCACGAGGGCCGATGCTCGATCCCGGGATGTTCGTGGATTCCGAGGTGGAATGAATCGCTCGACGCTGGGCGCCGTACTCCTGATGGGCGTCTCCGCGTTCGGCGTGGCTCGCACCCAGCCGGGCCTCGCCCGCACCGTGCACGCGATCAAAGAAGCCGAGGAGGTGTACGCCTTCCCGCCGCCCGCGGAGCTCCACGCGTCGACGCTCGGATGGGACGCCGCGGCCGTCGACCTTCTCTGGGCGAAGCTTCTCGTGGAGTACGGCGTCCACTGGTCGGAGCACCGTGAGTTTCGCGATGTACCGAAGTACGTCGACGCCATTCTGGAGCTCGAGCCGACGTATTCGCCCGTCTATCGATACGTGGATACGATGCTCGCGTATCGCCCGCTCCAGGGCACCGAAGACGACGTGCGCCAGGCGCGTGCGTACCTGGAGCGCGGAACGAGAGAAAGGCCGCAAGACGCCAGTCTCTGGATGCGGTACGGCCAGTTCGTGGCCTTCATCGCGCCGAGCTTCTTGCGCACCGACGCCGACCGAGAAGTGTGGCGCAAGGAGGGAGCGGCCGCGATCGGACACGCCGTCGAGCTCGGGGGGGACGCGGACCGCGCGCTCACGGCGGCGACCGTCCTCACGCGCGCCGGGGAGACGGCCGCGGCGATCCGCTATCTCGAGCGGGCCTACGTGCTGACGCCGCCGACCAGCGACGTGCACGAGTCAATCGGGCGCCGACTCGCCGCGCTGGACGCGATTGCGAAGCGCGACGAGGCGGACGCGGTCGCGCGCGCCGTGCACGCCCGGTGGCAAGAGGACCTTCCCTCCGTCCCGCGCGACCAGTATTTGCTGCTCGGGCCGAAAGTCGACGTGACGCACTGCGCGGGCCTGCGGTCGGCGGCGGAATTCACTTGCGCTCGAGACTGGGCCGACGCCCTCGCGTCGCCTACGATGCCCGGAGGGTCTCCATGAAAGGCGCACGTAGCGAACGTGACCGTGAAGCCGTTCGCCCGTCGCGATCCCCTCGGGCCTGGATGCTGCCGCCGGGTGCCTGGGCTGCTCGTCTGGTCGGCGTCGCCTTCGCCGGTTCCCTCGCGTGTTCGAACGGCTCGAGCCCCGCGAACGGCGGTGCGGAGGCGAGCGTTTCGGACGGCAGCGGCGGCGAAGCGGGCGGCGGTCCGGGGAGCAACGACGCAGGCCCGGGCATGGGAGACGGCGGCGGGCCCGACGTCGGTCGTTCCGATGACGGAGGAGGCATCGACGACGGCGCTCCGGACGCGGGGATTTCGGACGGCGGTGGGTCCGACGTCGCGACCTGTACGAATGCGTGCCCGAACGGTCTCACCCAATGCGGCTCACCTGGTGTGCAGACCTGCAAGCTCCAACCAAACGGATGCACGCAATGGGTCACGACGCAGCCGTGCGCTCCTCCCGAGACTTGCTCGCTGAGCGCCGGGGTCGCGTCATGCGAGTGCCCCGCGACGGTTTGCACGCAGGTCGGGACGGTTTGCCAGGATCCCATGACCGTGGCGACGTGCGCTTCGAACGGGGACGGAGGCGGATGCCTGTACGTTGCGTCGACGATGCCCTGCGCGGCTCCCCAGTCGTGCGCGGGTGCGGCGCCGGCGGCGGCCTGCGCAGACACGTGCACGAGCACGTGCACGATGGGCCAGACGGCGTGCGCTCCGGGCGGCATCGAGACGTGCACACTCGGGGCCGATGGCTGCTGGGGCTACGGTGCACCGGTCGCGTGCCCGACCCGCCAGATCTGCACGGGGACGGCCGGGGCCGCAGCGTGCGCGTGCGCTCCCGATCCGGTGTGCGGTCTTTCGGTGAGCGCCTCGGCGTGCCTGCCGACCAGCAGCACGCAAGTTGTCTCGTGCGCGATGGGGCCGAACGGTTGCGCGGTCGCGAGCGCCTCGGCGTGTCCGACCAATCTCGTGTGTGAACGTGCCGGCACGGCGTCCTGCGTCGACCCGAACTGGGCGGAGTGGCCGATGGTCGACACCCCGAACTATACGGACAATGGCGACGGGACGGTGACCGACAACGGGACGGGGCTCGTCTGGCAGCAGAACGCTTCGACCGCGTTGCTCGTCCAAGCCGATGCGGTCGCGTACTGCGCGGGGCTGAACCTCGGCGGCTACACGGATTGGCGGCTCCCGACGATCGTCGAGCTTGTCTCGATCGTCGATCCGACGGAGTTCAATTCAGCCATCAGCGGTACGTATTTCCCGAACACCCTGTCGAGCTTCTTCTGGACGACGACGCCCGACGCCAGCGAGGCCGGCAACGTATGGACTGTCACGTTCGACATCGGCAGCGTGACGTCCGCGGGTGTCATCGAGTCGGGCTACGGCCGCTGCGTTCGTTGAGGACCAACCGTCGAGAGAGGATCTGATGAGCCGTCCCCTTCCCCCGTTCCTCGGCGCCGCGGTCCTCGCGGTCGTTCTCGTCGTCGGGATTTCCGGTCGCGCATCGGCGCCGACCGGTCGCTACACCGTCGACACCGACACGGTGTACGACGCGACGACGAAGCTCACTTGGCAGCGCGTCCCCTCGTCCGTGAAGTATCAGCAGGGCGACGCGGTCGCGTATTGTTCGACGCTGACTCTCGGCGGGGCTTCGTGGCGGCTCGCGAAGATGAAGGAGCTCGTCACGATCTTGGACTTCTCCGTGGCGGCGCCCGGGCCGACCATCGATCCGGTCGCCTTTCCGAGTACACCCTCCGACGATTTTTGGGCCTCGACGCTATACGCAGGACTGTCGGGCAACGCCTGGTACGTCAACTTCGGCGCGAGCTACACGGACTACGACGTCGTGACCGATATGAAATATGCCCGCTGCGTCCACTGAGTTCATTTTCAGTCGAGCGGCCCGGAGAGACCACGCCCCATGGCCCGCGTCGACTGCGGAACGCTGATCATCGGCGGCTTCGACGGTACGTCGCTGCCGGAAGGGTTTGCACGGGCGCTCTCGGAAGGGCGGCGTGGAGGCGCCATCCTCTTCAAGCGCAACCTGGCGCGGGAGCCGGCGCAAGTCGCCGAGCTGGTACGAGCCCTCCACGCGGCTGCAGGCGAGGCTCCGCTCGTCGGCATCGACCAAGAGGGAGGTCGCGTGGCGCGTCTCGGCGCCCCGCTGCTCGTGGTCCCGCCGATGCGTGCCATCGCGTCGTCGGGCGACGTCGCCTTCGCCGAGCGGGTCGCGCGCGCGGTCGGCACCGAGCTCGCCGCCCTCGGCTTCACGATCAATTTCGCGCCGGTGCTCGACGTGAACACGCGGGCCGACAACCCGGTCATCGGCGATCGCGCATTCTCCGACGATCCCGACGTTTGCGCGCGATTCGGGGCGGCGTGGATCCGGGGACTTCAAAGCGCGGGGCTGCTCGCGTGTGGAAAGCACTTTCCCGGGCACGGCGACTCGTCCAAAGATTCGCACTTCGAACTCCCCGTCGTGGACCGGACGCAGGACGACCTCGAGCGCGTCGATCTCGCGCCGTTTCGAGCGGCAATCCAGGCGGGCGTCGCGTCTTGGATGACCGCGCACGTCGTCTATTCCGCCTTGGACGCGGGCCTCCCCGCGACGCTCTCGCGGTCCGTCTGCACGGACTTGCGCGAGCGTCTCGGCTTTCGCGGCCTGCTGATCAGCGACGACTTGGAGATGCGCGCCATCGCGGCGCGCTGGCCGATCGAGGAGGCGGCCGTCCAGGCGATCGACGCCGGATGCGACGCGCTGCTCATTTGCTCGAGCGACGAAAACCAGGAGCGAGCCGTCGAAGGGCTGACGCGTCGAGCCGAGGCCTCCGACAGCTTCCGTGCCCGGTGCGAAGAGGCCCGAGCGCGCGTCCTCCTCGCACGACGGCGCGCCACGGCTCGACCGCTCGACCGCGAGGCGATTGCGCGCGTCGTCGGCGGCGATCAGGCGCGCGACGTGGCCGGTGAAATCGCGCACCGGCTGGGCCGATGACGCTCCGCGGTCTCGCGACCAGTCGACTGGTGACGTGCGACGAGGCTCGCGCCGGCTCGCTCGGGGTCGTCGAAGACGGAGCGGTCGTGTTCGACGGGGAGCGCATCGCGTACGTCGGGACGCGGACGGGAGCGCCGCACGGAGTGGAGCTGCTCGATCTCGGCGAGCGCGTCGTGACGCCGGGGCTGGTCGACGCGCACACGCACGCGTGCTGGGTCGGATCGCGTCACGACGAATATGCCCGCCGGCTGGCAGGAGAGGACTATCGGGCCATCGCCGGCACGGGGGGCGGAATCCTCGCGACGCATCGCGCCGTCGCGGCGGCGGCGGTCGACGAACTCTGTGAGGCTTTGGCGGCGCGTCTTCGCCGGATGATGTCGCTCGGCGTGACGACGGTCGAGGTCAAGAGCGGCTACGGCCTCGAGAACGCGCACGAGAGAAGGCAGCTCGAAGCCATCGGGCGGGTCGCGACGCGCGCCGATGTTCCGGCCGTCGTCCCCACGTTGCTGGCCCTCCACGCGCTTCCTCCGTCCGCACGTGCGGACCGGGGCGCTTACGTCCGCCAGATCGCGCAGATTCTCGTGCCCGAAGTGGCTCGCCTGCGTCTCGCGCGGTTCGTCGACGCGTATGTCGACGCCGAGGCGTTCACCGTCGACGAGGCACGGCTCGTGAGTGAGGCCGCCCGGGCCGCCGGTCTCGGCGTGCGCCTCCACGTCGGTCAATTCGCGGACGTGGGGGCTGGCGAGCTCGCGGCGTCGCTGCGTGCCGCCTCGGCGGATCACCTCGAGCACGTGTCGCCCGCGGCCATCGAGGCCCTCGCCGCCGCGGGGGTCGCTGCGGTGCTCTTGCCCGTGGCGAGCTTCACGCTCGGACAGGAAGCTCCTCCGGTCGCCGCGCTGCGTGCCGCGGGAATCCCCCTCGTCGTGGCAAGCGACGCCAATCCAGGCACGGCCCCTACCGAGAGCCTTCCGCTGGCGATGGCGCTCGCGGTTCGCTTCTACGGGCTGTCGCCGGACGAAGCCTGGATCGCCGCGACCCGCAGCGCGGCGCGCTCACTCGGTCTCGCGGATCGCGGAGTTCTTCGCGAGGGAGCGCGCGCCGACCTGGTCGTCTGGGACCTGCCCCACGAACACGCAATCCTTCAGCCCTGGGGGGTATCGAGGACCCGTCTCGTGATCGTTGGCGGGAGAGAGATGTGATCGCGGCTACCGTCGCAGTGGAAGCAAGGCGCGAACACGCTTGTCCATGATTTGCTCGACGATCGGCGCGGCGTGCGAGAGGTGGCGGATTGGGCCGCCGACGGATTCCCGGGCAGCTGCGGCCGTTTGGGCTCATACTTGCGTCAGACGACACGAAGGGAGTCTGGCCCATGGCCACACGTCGCGTCTTGATCAACGTCGCTTTGGCGGCCGGGTGTGTACTTGGCGGGTTTTCATCGGCCCGTGCCGATATGCCCTCTCCGGACGCTCCGCCCGGAAGCGGCTACGAGCCATTGACGAGCGACCCGTCCGGTGAACCGCTCCCGGGTCAAGACACCCTGGTCGGCGTAAACCCGGAGGCCTATGCAGACACCGACCCGAGCGCGCTGACGGACTTCCGAGCGGCCCTCGATCCGCACGGGGCGTGGGTGCAGGACCCCACGTACGGCACGGTCTGGGTGCCGAACTCGGACGAGATCGGAGCGGATTTCACTCCGTACGTCAGCGCCGGGCACTGGGCGTACGACAGCGATTACGTGTGGATGAGCGACTACCCGTGGGGTTGGGTCGCGTTTCACTACGGACGCTGGGGGCGGAGTCGCGAGATCGGCTGGGTGTGGATCCCGGGCCGCGCCTACGCGGGGGCGTGGGTTTCCTGGCGACTCGGGATAGATGATCTTGCCTACGTCGGATGGGCTCCGCTGTCTCCCTCGTGGGCCTGGCACGACGGAACCGCGATGGGGACGGGGTTCGCCTCGGGGCAGCCGTTCGCGTTCTGCCCGCAGGGCGACCTGTTCGCGCCCGCGGTCGCCACGCACGTCGTGAACGGCGAATCGGCGGCCGCGATCGCGCCTCATACGCGACCGTACGTCCCTGCCTCTCCTGCCGTCGAAGCCTCCGGATCGGCGTCCGCTCCGGCGAAGCCGGCGGGAGCACATCGGCTCGCGAGACTCGCCCCGCACGGACCGCCCCCTGCCCTGCTCGGGATCGACGCATCGAGGGTGCGCCACGTCGGTGCGGACCGCGGCCTTGCGAGTGCCCTTGCGTACGCCCGCCCCTCGACCGCGCAAGCCCTCGGGGCCCACGCTCCCGTAGCCCACGTCGTTCGGGCGATGCCGGTTGCTTCCCCCGTACCTCGCTACGTCCCGACGGCAGCCGCGCGAGCGCCGAAGCCTAGTGGTTTTCGCCGATAGCTTCGCGAAGCCGGAGAGGGTACTCGTCCCGCCGCGACTTTTCTTGGTGGGGAGACATCGCGTCCAATGGTCGGCGCGCCTTTTCCCATTGGAAAAGCGTCGCGTCGAAACGTCCGCGCGTCTTTTCTCATTGGAAAAGCGACGCTTCCTGATGTCCGGGCGTCTTTTCTCATTGGAAAAGCGTCACTTCCTGATGTCCGGGCGTCTTTTCTCGTTGAAAAAGCGTCGCTTCCTATTGTCCGCGCGTCTTTTCTCGTTGAAAAAGCGTCGCTTCCTATCGTCCAAGCATCTTTTCCAATTGGAAAAGCGTCGTTTCCTATTGTCCTCGCGTCTTTTCTCGTTGGAAAAGCGTCGCTTCCTGATGTCCTCGCGTCTTTTCTCATTGGAAAAGCGTCGCTTCCTATTGTCCGCGCGTCTTTTCTCGTTGGAATAGCGTTCAGTCCAACCGCTCTCATGACGTTTCTCGTTGAAGTAGGTGAAGTCCGGAGCACCTCGTCCACTCCCACTTAATCGGAAAGCGCGCGTTTCGATCGCGCCGAGCGCGAGCTGATGACCCCCAACGCGAAGAGCGTCGCCGCGTAGGGCAGAGCCTGCGCCACGTCGGCGGCCGATCGATGCTCCTGCTGAACGACGATTTGGGCGGCGTCGAGGGCCGCGAACGCGACGCATGCCGCCGCAGTGCCCGCAGGTCGCCAACCGGAGAGGATGACCGCGGCGAGGGCGATGAATCCCCGACCGCCGCTCATCCCCGACTGAAACTGGTGCTGGTCGTACGCCAGGGCCACCCCGCCCAGC
>JBAULD010000447.1:0-29886 GCA_049578005.1 Polyangiaceae bacterium | reverse complement strand
GGCTCGGACCGCTGCCGTTGCCACGATCTCCGCTCTCGCCGGGCGCGCGGGCGGCGACGCGGCAAGGCGCGCGCTCGAGCGAATCGGCGCGGCCGCGAATGCCGGTGTCGATCTGCGCGGGGACGCGGCGCTCGGCGCGCGCGCCCTCGCCAACGACGAAGGGTCGGAGACCGGCGCGCAGGCCGATCACGCGCTGGGCGTGGTCGACGCAGTGGCGATTCTCGGGCCATTTCGGGACACAGGGGGAGGCCTCGACGCCCGGGACGGCCCCGAATCCGGCGCCGCGTTCGATGGTTCCGCGCGGTACTCCTGGGGCAGTTACGAAGTGTCGTGGCGGGAGGTTCCCCGACCTTTCGCGGGCGCTCGAGGTGTCCCCCTCGACCTATTCGTCTTTCCTCGCAAGGAGAGCTGCACCTGGCTGGCCACCCGGCTGACCCTCGGCGGCCCGCAGCCGCTGACCGTTCGTGTCGCCGCCACGGGACAAGTGCGCCTGGTTTTCGACGGAGTCGACGTAGCGCGCGACGAGTCGGTGAACGCCGCGGCCCGGTTCGACCGAGCCGCCGCGCGGGTGGAGGCCGCCGCGGGAGAGCATCTTTTTGCCGCGAAGGTCTGCTCGGGCGCGCTCGAGGACGAAGGCCGGGTGCGGCTGCGTGTCACCGACGACGCCGGCCGCTGGCCTGCGGGTGTTCGGGCCAGCCCGGGCCCATGGCTCGGGGGGCGCGCACTCCCCAAGCCGATTTCGTTCAGCGCCGCTCCCACGCCGCTCGGTCGAACGATTGGAAACACGAGTACGGACCTCGAAGCTCGTCTCGATGCGGCGATCGCGCGCACGCTCGGCGGAGCGGACGACCTTCGCAGTCCGCGCGCTCCCGGACTGCTGGCGGCGCTTGCCGACGGCGGGCTCGAGCCCGATCGTCTCGCGATGGTCGCTTGGATCGCGCCGAGTGGTGCGAACCGCGGCGCGTGGCTCAGCCGCGCGCGCGAACACGCGGATGCCGTCACGCGCGCGTTCATCGATCGTCGCCTCGTCGAGCGGCACCTCGAGGCGCAGCTCGCCGACTGGGCGATTGCGACATTGCGGGGCATGAAGAGGGATAACGAGGGCGACCCCGATGTGCGGCTGCTCGAGGCGCGCGTCGACCTCGGCCTTGGTACCGACGCGCTTCGCGTCGAGGCGATGCATGTTCTGGAGGCTGCGACGCGCAATTCTGCCGAGGGCGCATCCACCGATTCCCTCACCCTGCTCGCTCAGCTCTCCGAAGCGATCGACCCGCGCGTCGCGCTCTCGACGAGGGAGCGGCTCGCTGCTCGCGGAGTGAGGGGGGCCGACTATGTACGCGTCCTCGGGTCGATCAAGGGCCGCGCGGAGGCCGTGGGTGCCGCGCTCCAGTCCTTCGCCCTCGGGAGCGTCGACGATGCGGACGAGGCACTCGCCGTGGTGGAGGCCGTCGCGCGTACGGGAGCCCATGTCGAAGCGCTGGGGCTCTATCGTCAGCTGGCGAGCTGGGCGCCCAATCGAGCATCGGTTTGGGCCGGCATGGCGCAAGAAGAAGGCGCGAGCACGGCTGCGGACCGCGACGAGATCATCGGTACGGCGCTCCGTCGTGCGCGAGAGCTCGACCCCGGTGAGGCGCGCTACCGCGCGGAGCTGGCCCTGCGCACCCGCGCTCCCATGCTCGGCGGAGAGTCGCGCGATGACGAGAAGTACATCGTGTCGTCGCCAGCGATCCTTGCCCGCCGCCTAGGCGTGGCGGCGTCGAGCTCCGAGAAGGGGACCGCGGACCTCGAGCCGGCCGGAGCGGCTGGTCCCGCGGCGAAGAACCTGCGGCCGACCACGGGTGAATCGAGCGACGTTCGCGATGTCGCCGACCGAGAGCTGCACTGGCTTCGAGCCGTGGTGATGCACCCTGACCGACGAATCTCCGAAATGGTCCACTACGCGCGCGAGATCGTGATCCCGCCGCGCACGGAGGACGAGCTCTACGAGGACATTCCCGCGGAAGGAGATCTCACCGAGATTCTGCGGGCCCGTGTGCATCGCAAAGACGGTTCGATCGCATTCCCGGTCGAGGAGTCGAACGAGAACGCGCGTCCGCGCATTCGCTGGCCCGAACTCGCGGCCGGCGACGTGGTCGAAGTGGCCTTTCGGTCGTGGACGGCTGGACCCGTCGGCGGGCGGGGTGATCCGCCGTTTTATCGACTGGACTACGCCGGCGCACTCTCGACGCACCCGGTGCTCTACAACGAGGTCGTCGTGGAATCGCCGCACGATCGGCCAATCTACGTCGACGTCGTCAACGGAAAACCCGATCGCCGCGAAGAGAAAGACGAGGGCGGACGGCACGTGGCGCGCCTCGTATGGGAGAAACCGAACAACGTCCCCGACGAGCCGCTCGCCCCACCGCTGAGCGAAGTGATCCCCACGGTCGTCCTGTCGACATTCAAGGACTGGAGCGCCTTCCGCGCCTGGTACGGCGACGCAGTGCGTGGGTTCACCGAGCCGGACGCGCAAGTTCGCGAGCTCGCGTCGAGCCTGACCAGAGGCAAGGCGACGCGCGAGGACAAGCTGCGAGCACTCTTCGACTTCGTCGCGGACGACATTCGTTACGTCAACTATGTCAGCGGCGAGTGGTGGCTCCCCAATCGGCCGCAGCAGTTGCTCGCGCGACGAGAGGGGGACTGCGACGACAAGGCGCTCTTGCTCATCACGCTCCTCAAGGCGGTCGGGATTGATGCCCAAGAAGTCATGGTGCAAACCCGCCTGACGGGCGAGCCGTCGATCGTGCGCGCTCCCGGCGCCGCAATCCCGTTATTCGATCACGGGATCGCCTTTCTTCCGGGACCAGGCGGCGGGACGTACCTGGATGCGACGAGCCCCCAATCGCGCCTCGGCCCGCTCCCTTCGATGGACGCCCGCGCGGTCGCCCTCCGACTGGACGGAGCGGCCGGGGTCGTCGACCTTCCCGCGAGCTCTCCCGAGGACCACGGCGTCGACGCGGCCTGGTCTATCAAGCTTGCCGGGGACGGGAGCGCCGCCCTCGAAGGCGAGGAGCGCGCGTCCGGCGATGATGCGTTCTGGATGCGCACCTATTTGACGGAGCCTGGCGCTCGCGCGCAGTGGATCGAAGATCGCCTCGTCGGCTCTTGGTTTTCCACGGTCGAAGTGGACAAGCAGGTCGACTTTCGCGGGGATCTGCCGCACGGGCGCGCGACCGCGCACTGGCGGGCGCACTCCAACAATCTGGCGCGACACGAGGGCATCGAGCTCGTTTTGCCGCTTTCACCCGCGCAGCCCCTCGCTTCGCAGTTGGCGCCGCTGGTTCGCCGCACGCTGCCGGTTTGGCTTCCTCCGCACCTCGCCCCTCGAAAGGAGTCGCGCACGATCCGCGTGGTCGCTCCCAACGGTTGGTCCTTCGAGACACTGCCCCAGGGCGGCGACGAGAACGGCGGACCGTTCGGCCGAGCGCACCTCGAACTCGCACGCGACCCGAACGATCCGAGAGCGATCGTCGCCAAGCGCACGATCGTGTTCGACGAGAGTGCGATTTCGGTCGCGGAGTATCCGAAATGGCGCGCGTGGGTCCAGCGCGTGGATGCCCTGATGCACAAGGCCGTGCGGCTCGTACCAACCGGAGCGGACCGATGAAGCCCATGACCCGTTCGCGGGCGTCGTCCGGCTGGAGAGCGCTGGTCCTGGGCCTGCGGCTGGCCTTCGTACCGTTCGCTGGGTCCATCTCTTGCGCTGCACCGCCCGCAAAGTCTCCCGCCGTTGCTCCCGATCTCGTGGGCGTGTTCGGGGCGGCCTTTCGCGCGGACGCGATTGGCGACGCGAATGACGCGATTCGCGGGCACCTCGCGGTCGTCGACGCCGCCGCCCGGGCCGGCGGTGATCCGTGGCAGGTGGCCGCGATGGAGGCCTCGCTCGACGCGCTGGCGACGCGCCACATGCCCTCGCTGGGCGACGCATCGCTCGACGCGGCGCTCGCAAATCGAACCGGCCAACAAGGCCGCATTGCAGCGGAGCTCGCGCGCATCGCGAGCCAGTCGTCGGGGCCGTTCGCCCGAGGTCTGATCGCGCGGGCGCTGACGCGGATGGCCGAGCGGCGAGGCGACGCGGACGAAGCGAAGAAATGGCGGACGGCTTCCGGCTGCGTCCAGGAGGCGCTGGTCGTCGGGCCGACGACGTGGGCGCCGGTGACGGGGGTCGACGAACCTGGGCCGCTCGATCGCTCCGACGCGCCGGTCCTCGGCTCGTACACGGTCGGTGACGCATTTGGAACGACCGTCGCTCCCGTTCTCGTGCGCGATCGCGGGTGCGCGATCGACCTGTCGGCGGCGCGTTCGCGGCCCGGTGTACGCGAAGTCGTGGTCGACGTGAACGTGCCCCGGGCACAGACGATCGGCGTCGCCTTGCGAGCCCATGGTGAGGCGGCGCTCCGCGTCGGCGACAGGGCCGCGCTGGGCAGGCCGTTCGAACTCGGCGGCGGCGATGCCTCGCGATTCGGGCGCGTCTCGGTGTCGGCGGGAGAGCTGCGACTCGTGGCCCGCGTCGGCACCGTTCGAGAAGACGACTCGGTCGAGATCGACGTGTGGGGGGAGGACGGCCTTCCGCTCCAATCGCGTGCGCCCGCGTTGGGCTCGACCGCGACCGTGCGTCCTATCGGCGTCGAATTGGTCGGAGCCCCTCTGCCCCGGCGGGACGACGAGTTGCTTCTGGCATCCGCCGCCGCGCTCGCGTCCGGGGATCCTCGGGCCGCAGAACGGATGCTCTGGCCGGGCGCGGCTCGCTCCGCGGCCCCTCCGGAGCTTGCGCTGGTTTATGCGCGGGCCGTCGAAACGGCACAAGATCTTTCGCCGGCGACCCGCGCCGAGCGGGCGCGCAGCGCTTACGAGCGAACGCTCGAAGTCTGGCCGGCGAGCTGGGAGGCGTCGATTGCGCATGCGGTCCTCGCCGGTGTGCGGCGCGGCCGAGAAGAGGCAGGGCTCGAGACGCTTCGAGATCTCGACGTCCTGCGCGCGAAGAGGGGAGACGCCAAGTCCCCCGTGCTCGACGCGTTCGAAGCCTTCACGAGCGGGCACGAGCGACTCTTCGATCGCGCCCGCGCCGCCCTCGAGCGGGCACAAACCGCACTGGCTGGCGCCGCTCTCCTGGAAGACGTCGAGTTGGCCGCGCACCCGAGGTCCGGCGCCGAGCTGCGCGCGGCGGTCTGCCGGCCAGACCGAGCGACCGGGCACGATACGCTCGCCTGCTTCGACGCGCTGCGCGCAAACGGAGACCACGCCGCCGCCACCCGCGAGCTCGCTCGCTTGCGTCAATTGCTCGGTGCGCCGACGCGCTTCGGGGCGCTCGAACTGCATGAAGCAATCGCGATCGGCGATCAGAACGCGATCGCGGTCGCGTGGGGGCATCTCTTGCCCGGAGAGCGAACCTTGGGCCTGTTGGCCCCTGCGCTGCTCGGCGGGGAAGTCGCCGGGGACGTTCGTCAGCGCCTCTTGGAGCTGGCCCCGTGGATGCGGGATGTACCGGCTTCAATCGCTCCTTTGCTGCGCGCTGCCGGAGACGACCCAACGCGCGAGTTCGAAGGGGTCGCGGAGCGGCTGGCCGCCCAGGACCGTGTGGGCTCGATGATGCCCGGCGCGGCGACGGCGGTCTTGACCCACCTCGAGCGGTACGACGTGGGCGCGTCGGGGCTTGTGCGGTGGACGCTGTTCGACGTTCGCCGTGTGAGCGGCACGACCGACGTGGAGGAAAACGCCCAGGCTGCGGCCCCCGAGCTCTGGGGTCGGACGGCGATGCGTTCGTTGAGAAGGCGCATCTTCAAGCGAGACGGGCGCGTGCTCGAGCCCGAGCGGACGCCGCGTGCTTCGCAGGCTCATGCCGACCTCACGCAACTCGAACAGGGGGACGTCGTCGAGGCCATCTACGAGGGTTGGCTCTTGCCGGGCGACACGGGTGACATCGGAATCGACACGACGGACCTCTTGCCCGAGCGTACGGCCGTCCGCGAGGCGAGCGTGGAGCTCCGCCTGCCGCGAGGGCTACGCGGCTCGCTCTGGAGTCACCCGCTGCTCGGCAAAGCGACCGAGCGCACGGAGGGCGGAACGCGCGTCCTTTCCTGGCACATCGCCGATCAGTCGGTCCGGCGAATCGAAGACGGCGTCCCGAAGATGGACCGAAGTGCGTCGGTCAGCTTCTCCACGACCCAATGGCAGGGCGTCGCGCGCGCCCTGCGCGAAACCATCGCGGGTCTTCGGGAGCACGATCCCGAGATCGCGGCATGGGCGCAAGAGGCAGCCGCTTCCACGGGCGGAGGACCCACGCGCGCGACCGTCGCGGCCGTCGTCGTCGCGGCGGGGAAGGCCGTGCGGGAGGCCGACCCGGGAACGCTCAGCGATTACGGGGCTGGCCTCACCCCGGTTCAATCGCGCACGGCGCGGACGTTTCTCACGTCGCACGACGGTAGCCGTTCGTGGCTCGTCGTGCGCGCGCTCCACGAACTCGGCGTGCCCTGTGACGTCGTGGTCGTCGAAAATGAGCCGTACAGCGCCGATCCATCCTTTCCCCCTCACTTCGGGCGTTTCTCGCATCCCCTCGTCGTTGCGCACCTCCCCGCCGCCAGCGGCGGCGAGACCGGCGCACGGCAAGACCAATCGCCGGCCGACGTTTGGATAGACGCCGACGTGCAGGGTTCCCCCTTGCCGGCGGGTCGCGTCTCCCCGGAGCTGCGCGGTCGCCTTGCCCTCCGAACGGACGGCACGATCGCTCCGCTTCCCGCGCTCGGCGCGGGCGACGAGCGCGACGAAGTCGACCTCCGATTGGTCCTCGACGCCCACGGAAACGCCCGCGGCACCCTCGCCGTCCTCCTTCGGGGCCGCGAAGCCCAAGAGCTGTCCGAGGCGTTCTTGCGCGCCGTCGGGGCCGAGCGGCAGCGCGCCCTGCGCGACGTGGTCCTCGCGTGGCTGCCCTGGGCGAACGTCGACGAGGTGGAGCTCGATTCGAAAGAGGGGAGCTGGCAGGTCAGTCTTCGGGCCGACGTGAGCGTGAGCGGTTATGCGCAGCTCGAGTCAGGAAAGACGTGGCTGCTACCCGGGCTCGACACATTGCACCTGTCTTGGCCGCGCTCGCGGGTCTCGACCCTAGGGGCGACGTTTGCGACGCGCGCGGGCCGCGAGAGCGCGCTCGCACTGAACAGCGCCGTACAATATCACCTCCATCGCCGCGTCGAGCTGCCGAAGGGCGCGAGCGTCACGCGCCTGCCGGGGCCGATCGACGTGCGTGCGAAATTGGTCGAGGCGTCGCGCGGCATCGGGGTCGACCAAGGCGGCCAGGTCATCGAGGACGACTTCGTGCTCGGGGTCGCGACGGGCACGATCGCGCCGGCGGATTACGACGCCTTCGTCTCGGTCACGAGGGTCGCGGACGACGGGTTTCTGGCGAGCACGCGGGTCGGCCTCCCGTAGCCCGCCAAGCCCAAACTTGAAGCGTCGAGCCCTTTTCACTACCGTGTCCGCTTCGAATGCGCGCGCGACACCATCCCAAAAGGCGCATCCAGTTATGAGCAGGCGCAAATCATGAGCGGCCATTCCAAGTGGGCCACAATCAAGCACAAGAAGGGCGCCCTCGATGCCAAGCGCGGCAAGCTCTTCACGAAGCTCATCAAAGAGATCACCGTTGCAGCGCGGATCGGCGGCGGCGACATGGGGGGCAACGCGCGGCTGCGCAAAGCCGTCGCCGATGCGAAGGCCCAGTCGATGCCCGGCGACACGATTCAGCGCGCCGTCAAGCGAGGCACCGGGGAGCTCGAGGGGGTCGCCTACGAAGAAGTGATGTACGAGGGGACGGGCCCCTCTGGCACGCTTTTCCTCGTCGAAGCGATGACGGACAACCGAAATCGTACCGTCGCCGAGATCCGAAAGATGTTCGAGAAGCACAACGGGCTCCTCGGCAGCGCGGGGACGGCCGGCTGGGCGTTCGACCGGCGCGGGCTCCTCACGGTGGGCAAAGAGGCGACGGAGGACCAACTGATGGAGGTCGCCGTGGGCGCGGGCGCGGAGGACTATCAGAACGCCGGTGACGAATGGCAGCTCACGACGCCGCCCGATGCGCTCAACACCGTCGTGGAAGCCCTCGAGAAGGCCAACATCAAGCCCAAGTCGAGCGCGCTCGCGTATTTGCCGAAGGTGAAGAAACCGCTCGCCGGGCGCGACGCGGAAGTTGCGCTCAACCTCGTCGAGGTCCTGGACGACCACGACGACGTCCAGAACGTCTACGCCGACTTCGACATATCCGAGGAGGAGCTTCTGCGCATTCAGGGTGCGTGAGCGAGGGTCCGCTTCGCACTGGGCAATGTCATGATGGTCCTCGGCATCGACCCGGGCACGCGTCGGCTCGGCTGGGGCGTCGTGGAGCGGCGCGGTACACGGCTCGTGCATCGGGGACACGGCGTCATTCAAACCGACGAACGCCAGGCGATTGCAGGTCGCCTCGTCACCATCGAGTGCGAGCTGGTCGAGGTCGTGCGCACGTATTCTCCCATCGTGGCGAGCGTCGAGGCGCTCTTTTACGCGAAGGATGCCCAAGCGGCCGCAAAGCTCGGCCACGCGAGGGGGGTCGTGCTGCTCGTGTGCGCGCGCGCAGGGCTGGAAGTGCACGAGTATGCTCCGGCGCTCGTCAAGCGGGCAGTCGCGGGGAGCGGTCGTGCGGAAAAGTCCCAGGTGGCCCAGATGATCCGTGTCGTGCTCGGGCTTCCGAGTGCTCCGGCCTCGGATGCTGCAGATGCACTCGCGCTCGCGGTGACCCACTTGCAGCGCCCGCAAGCCCTGATCGCGCACGAGGCGGCTCGGGAACGTGGCTTGCCGACCGCGCTTGTCGGCATAAAGCGGGGTCCGAGCGGTTGAGATGATATACGGGTGTGCTTCGCAGGGACGAAGGGCACATGTTTCGCTGCCGGATTCGAGAGACCATGCCTAAATTCCAAGCTGCCGCCCTAGCCGCCATTGCCATCGCCGCCGCTTCCGCCGTGTACCCCGGGTCGAGCGAGGCACAATCGCCCGCGTCGCCCGGCCCGGCTTCGCCCGCGGCGAGCGTCGCCCCCGCCGTCGCTGCCGTGCAGGCATTTTACGACAAGTCGCAAACGTTCAAGAGCGACTTCGAGCAAAAATTCTGGGTGAAGGCCTACAGCCAAGAAAAGACGTCGCGAGGTCACGTCACGTTCGCCAAGCCAGGCAAAATGGACTGGGTGTACGTGGACCCCAAAGACAACCGCGTCGTATCCGACGGCAGCGTCATCAAAGTCTACGAGGCGGCCAACAAGCAAATGTACGAGCAGCCCGTGGCGAAATCGCAATATCCCGCAGCGCTCTCGTTTCTCACGGGCACGGGCAAGCTGGCCGACGCATTCGACTTCGACCTCGTTTCCGGGCAAGAACTCAAGTTCCCTGGCGGCTACGTCCTGGTCGGCACGCCGAAGCAAACCTCTGCGGCGTACGCCAAAGTTCTATTTTACGTGGACGCGGGGACGTCGCAGGTACGCCGCGTCATGATTATCGACGGGCAGGGGAATCGAAACCGCTTCGATTTCGAAAATCCGAGGATCAACGAACCGGTTCCCCTCAACCAATTCACCTTCACGCCGCCCCCCGGTACCTCTGTCGTGCGGCCGTAGGCGTGTCCTTGACCGCTCCCCCGGGGTCGCGCTACGGAGCCCAACGCTGGCGCCGCCTCAAGCAGGTTTTTCGCGGACGTCGAGATCCTACCGATGAAGCGCCGCCGATCGCTCACGCATGTCGGCGGTGCCGTGGAGACAGAGGGGCTAGCCGAAGTCGCGGCCTCTCTGGCCAAGGCGCTCGAGGTGATCGCCGCGCCGGAGCCTTCCGGTAAGGGGGACGCGGCCTCCGACGATCCCGACCGCGAGCACGTCCACGGATTTCACACCTACCCTGCACGCATGCATCCGACGACGGCCGCGCGTCTGGTGCAGGCTGTCTCCGACGGAAGCGCGACGTTGCTCGACCCGTTTTGCGGTTCTGGCACCGTGCTGGTCGAGGCCATGATTGCCGGACGGCGCGCCGTGGGCGTCGACCTGAACCCGCTGGCCGTGCGCCTTGCCCGCGTCAAGACCAACCCGGGCGATCCGTCCGCACGCGAAGCGATCGTAGCGGCTGCCCGCGACGTCGCCGCATTCGCGGACGAGCGCCGCGAGCGACGCGCGGGGTCGACACGGCGCTACCCGCCCGAGGACGTCGCCTCGTTCGAACCTCACACGCTGCTCGAGCTCGACTCGCTCCGCGCCGGGATTGCGCAGCGCGCCGCCGACGACGCGTACGCTCGGGAAGCGCTCGAGCTCGTCCTCAGCTCGATGCTCCTCAAGTTGAGCCGTCAAGCCTCCGATACGTCCGCGCGCGAGGCGTCGCGCCGGATCGCGGCGGGCTACCCGGCGCGCTTGTTCAAGCGCAAAGCGGCGGAGCTCACACGCCGTCTCGCGGCTTTTTCGGCACTCTTGCCCCCGGGGGTATCCCCAGCCCACGTTGCGGTCGACGACGCGACGCGACTGCAAACGATCGCCACGGGCAGCGTCGACGCAATCGTCACCTCGCCGCCCTACGCGTCCACCTATGACTACCTCGCCCATCACGCGCTTCGTATGCGCTGGCTCGGCCTCGACGCGAGCGGTCTTCTCGCCGGCGAGATGGGGGCACGCAGGCAGTACGCCAGGCTCGAACCCACTTCGGCCCGCGCGTTTTGGACTCGCGAACTCGCGACGATCCTTCGCGCGATGTCCCGCGTGTGCAGGAAGGGGGCGCGGGTCGCCGTCGTCTTGGCCGACTCCGCCGCCGGCGACCAAGCGCTACGCGCCGACGCCATCGTCGCCGCGGTTGCTCCCGGCGCTGGCTTCACCGTGCTCGCCCGCGCGTCCCAGACGCGTCCGCACTTTCACGGACCGACGGCGCGTGCGTTCCGCGATGCACCGAGAGCCGAACACGCGATCGCGCTCGAGAAGGGCTGAAGTCGCCGCACATGCCTTCCGTCTCGTTCGAATCCTCCGGAGGCGCGGTCGTCGAGGTGGATGCCCCCGACGGCGGCCGCTTGGTCGACTTCTGCGACGACCTCCGCGCCCCGATCCCCTTCTCGTGCCGGAGCGCGAGCTGCGGCACATGCCGAATGGACGTCCTGGAGGGTAGCGAACTGCTCGAGCCGCCTCGCGAGGACGAGCTCGAAGTGCTCGAACTCTTTGGCGACGATCCCGCACGCTGCCGGCTGGCGTGCCAAGCGGTCGTTCGGCGGGGCGGGGGACGACTCAGAGTACGCGCCGCGGACCCGGTCTAAACGTGTCGCAAGACCCAGTCCGCGATGGCATCTGCCGCACTCCGCCATTCTGGCTCGCTCAGGACTTCGTGAAAGAGGCCCTCGCGGGCGTCCCAGGTCTTGTCGCGGGCGCCCACGGCGTCGAAGAACGCTCGGGCTCTCTCGTACTTCGAGACTCGGTCGGCGGTTCCCATGACGACGTAGGTCGGCATCACGAGCGAGGCCGCGCGTTCGAAGGCGCGAGCTTGTGCAGCTTGTGACTCGGTGAAAAATCGCGCTGTGGCGATGTGAAAGACGAGCGGATCCGCGTCGTACTCACGTGCAAGCGCCGTGTCGTGCGTGACGGCTGCGCCGCGGAGCCCGCTCGGCTGCGAGAATGTCGGCCAGACGCGCGACGCGATCCGCCCGGCGACGAGCTTCAGCGGGGGTACCTTCATCGCGAGGCCCATGAACGGGGCGCTCAGCGCCAGCGCGCGCCAGGGTGCCGGCCGCGCCAAGACCGACGACGCCGCGATGAGTCCGCCCAGACTGTGACCGAACAGGAAGGCGGGGAGGCGCTTTGCCGTCGTGACATGCTCGAGCTCGCGGACATCGTCCAAAAATTCGTCGAAGCGTTCGCAATAGCCGCGCCTGCCCCCAGAGCGTCCGTGTCCGCGCAGGTCTATGGCGACCGAGGCGATCCCTCGCTCAGCCCAGGCGTCCATGACGCGCTCGTATCTGCCCCCATACTCGCCGTATCCGTGCACGACGCCGACGACGGCCATGGGCTGGCCGTCCGGCGCCGCCGTGTAGGCGTAAAGCGCCGGTCCAGGCGTTTTCACTCGCGACAGCGGTCCCCGATCTCGCGTGGTCATCGGTTGGGTCTCCCAGCCTAACGTAAACGGCCGGCGCGCATGAGTGCGAATCGGTGCTGGCCTGTGGCAATAGTCAGGCTACTTTTCGAGGATGGGTCAGCGCGCAAGAGCCGTTCTGCTTGTGGTCGCCTCGGCATCGGCCTCGACCTTCGCGGCTCCATCGGCGCTCCCCGAAGCGCGCGTGCCGCACGGCGCCGGGCTCGCCCAAAAGAAGGGACAGCCGGTCGACGCGGAGACCGACCCGCCGCTCCTGTCGACGCTCGACCAAGTGCATACGGGCGAGCACGTCGCGCTCGACGCTCAATTGCCGACGCTCGAACAATTCAGCGCGCTCCTGGCCGATCGCGTCACGGGGGCGCAGCACGCAGTGGACGAGCGCCTGCTCGCTCTCCTGCGTAGTCTGGCGAGCAAGCATCCCGGGGGACGCATAGAACTCGTGAGCGGCTATCGCAGTCCGAAACTCAACGAAATGTTGCGCAAGAAGGGACACCACGTGTCGTCGCACAGCCAGCACTCTCTCGGGCAGGCTTGCGACTTCCGGATCTTCCCGGGCGGGGAGGCGGAAGCGCTTGACCCCCGTGTGGTCGAGCGCGAAGTGCGGGCGCTCGGCTGGGACGGGGGCGTCGGCGTGTACCCGACCAAAGACGACTGGTTCGTACACGCGGACGTCGGCCGTACCCGCCATTGGGTCAACTGAGAATCGTGGACGCGCTGACTCACGCGGCTGCCGCGATTGAGCTCTTCACAGGCGTACTTCTCTCGCTCGCCTTTCTACGTCGGCGGAGTGACGCCGAGAATGGCGTCGGGGCGCTCCTTTGCTTTGCCGCGGCGGCGCACGCGGGGGGGCTGGCGTTCCTCCCGCCGTTGCCCGGCGATGGAGCCGCCGCATTGGCGATCGAGCGCGGGACTTGGCTCGGCCTCGCCGTAGCCCTGCCGATGACGGTTCACTTCGCGCTCGAGTACGCGGGCCTCGGTTCATCTCAGAGGGTTCTCGTCGCGCTCTACGGGATCGGCCTGGGTTGGGCCCTCTTCGGCGCACTTGCCCCGCACTCTGTTGGGTTCGTGCGCGGCTCGGCGGACGCACTGCGTCCGCCGCCGGGGCTCCGATCCGTCAGCCTGCCGACCTGCTGCGCGTCGGTCGGTGCTTCGCTCGCTACGTTGGTGATCCTTGCCCGTTCGTACCTAGCGGGGCGCCGCGAGGCGCTGGCGTTGGTGGTGGGCGCGACGGTCCTTCTTGCGACCGCCGTGAACGATCTCGGCGTCGCCAGCGGTGCGCTCACGACCGGCCTTCTCATCAATGCCGGTCTGGCGGTGTTCGTCGGCACGGTCATGAGCACGCGCAGCGCCCGCTTCGTGGCGGTCACCATCGAGCTCGAGCGGCGAACCAGCGAGCTCAAGACTCGCACGAGCGAGCTCCGCCGTTCTTACGAAGACCTGAGGGCGGCGCAGGAGGAGCTCGTCAAAAAGGAGCAGCTCGCGGTCGTTGGCGAGCTCGCGGCGGTGATTGCGCACGAAGTCCGCAACCCGCTCGCCATCATCGCGAATGCCGTCGCCGGTCTGCGAAAGCAGGCCATTTCCAGGCAAGATCACGAAACGCTTCTGGCGATCCTCGAGGAGGAAACGAGTCGCCTCAACCGTTTGGTCACGGATCTCCTCCGCTACGCGCGTCCCGTCAACATCCAGGGCTCGGACTTCTCCCTATCGGACGTGCTCGAGCGCGCTCTCGGTCTCGTGAGCCAGGACCGCGAGGGCATCCGAACGGATTTCAAAGCCGATGGTCACGACGGCCGAATCTGGGGGGACCCCAATCTCCTCCGGCAGGTCTTCGACAACCTCGTCGTCAACGCCGTGCAAGCGATGGGAGCGGGCGGGACGCTCACCGTGCGGATTCGATCGGTTGGCCCCGACGGAATCGACGGCGTCGCCGTCGATATCATCGACACCGGCGAGGGAATGGACACTCAGGTGCGGACGCGGGCTCGCGACCCATTTTTCACGACGCGTCCGAGCGGTACGGGGCTTGGGCTCGCAATCGTCGATCGCATCGTCGATGCGCATGGCGGTCACCTGGCCATCGACAGCCGATCCGGCGAGGGAACGACGGTCACGGTGTTCCTTCCGACCGCCCCCCCGAACGGGCCCATTCGGTTGCGCGGTCGCTTTCCCAAAGCCCCTCCTGAGGCGTCTGGCCGGATCGGCGCCGTGCGCTGAGTGTCAGCTCAGACCCCGAAAGAGGGGGCGTATCTATTGGACGACAAGCGCCCCCTTGTACATCGCCATCCCGCACTGAAATGTCAGGGTGCGCGGGGCGTCGGTTGGCACATCGACGATTACGGGCTTGTTCAGCGGAAGATCTTTCTTGATTCCAAGGTCCGGAAAGACGACTTCTTTCGCGCACGTTTCGTCGGTCGTGCGTAGGAAGGTGACGGGCGCGGTGGACCCCGCCGCGCCCTTGGGCAGAGTTAGCGAGGTCGGAGCGAAACCGTGCTCTCCGACCGAAACGCGCGACCCCCCGGACGTCGACGCCCCGCCAGTCGGGTCGGAGTTTTTGCCGCACGCCAGCGCGAGCGCACAACAGAGGATCGAGACGGCCAGCATCTCGGCTCGAGGACGCATGTTGCGGACCGTAATAGCGCGGCTTTTGCCCGGCGCTAGCTATGGGAGAATCTCCACCAGGAGTTTCGTGCGACCGACCAGAAGCTCGTCGCCCGCGATGAGCTCTTGCTCGCCTTTGATGCGCACGAAAACCCCGGTCTGCGAACCCAAGTCGCTGAGCAAGATGGCTCCGGCCTGCTCTTCGACGAGGCAGTGTTGATCGCCGACGAGCGGATCGGCGGGGAACACGAAGTCGCCGTACGTCGAGCCGATTTGGAGAGTGGTTCCGCGTGCGAGGACGCACGCACCGAGCGCTCCCCCCTCGAAGATCTGTACGACGCGGAAAGAAGAGAGCCATTTCGGCGATGAATAAAAGTACGTCGGTCCCTGGCCCGGCCCGTCTCTCGGAATCGGGTTGCGCTCGATGCGCAGTAGCTGTTCGCCAACCACGAATTCGTCCCCGGGTCCAAGCTCGACGCGTGCCCGAACCCGAAGGAACACGCCGTTTCCAGCCTCGAAATCGTGCAGCCACAACCGCCCTGAACGGAAGCGAATGGCCGCTTCGCGGGGATGGCAGAACGGCTCGTTCGGGAGGACGATCGCTCCCTGCGTGCCGATGATCGCCTCGTAGCCGGGGGGTTCGAAAACGCCGGTCCCCCCGCCTTCACTCTTCGCGACGGTCAATCGAAAGTGAGCCCGCTGCTCGGGCGCCGCGGGAGACGCGACCTCGAGTGCCGGAGCGTTCTCGCCGTCGGCTTGCACACGCGATTTCTTCTGGGTGGCGAGCTTCTGAACGTCGACCTTCGGAGGGTAATCGAGTAGCTGCATCCCGCCGACCGCGCGCCCGGCGATGACCTCGTCGAACTTGCCGTCGCGCAGCGATACCGCCATCTCGAGCTGCTGGCCCTTCATGAGCTGGCGAACGAATTGCGCAACGTCGGGACGATGGACGTGCTCGGCGTACGAGCGCTTGTGGCTCTTGATGACGCGGCCGCCATCGGCAAAAAGGTGGGTGATGACGTGCGGCTTGTCCAAGCCGCTGTCCTCGGTTTGGATGTGAAATGTCTGCTCCTTGTACTTGACGTTGTTGTTGAAACCGACCTGAGCGCGCAAGAAGGAAGGACGGCCGATCTCTCGTTCGAGCCTGCGGATCTCCTCGGGGGACCAGCGCGTGATGGCATCCTCGAGCGAGGCGTGGTCTCCCGTCACGCCTTCCATGCGCTCGAACGCGAGCCGTGCGAGACGCGAAGCCGGGTCGACTCGAAGGGCCTCGGCCAGCAGGTTCTGGCCCTCGGGGTCGTTCGGGCCGTTCGCCGCCCAGGCCGCGAGCAGTGCAACCGCGTCGTCGCGCCGGCCCTTGTCGAGCAGCCACTTGGCGACTCGAGAAGCGGATTCGCGCGTCTGGGTTGAGCCGCTGACTGCCATTCCCCGCAATCATGATCGCGGGCAGCGCCCCCGTGCAAGTATTGTCGGGCGCTGCGTGCATCCCCTCAGGCCTGACCCCTGCCCGCCCAAGACCCGCTCGGACCTCCAGTGGGATGCCGTCCTCTCGTCGCTGGCGGATCGGTGCGCCGGCCCGCTCGGCCGCCAGCTCGCACTCGACCTCCCGTTCGCCGCCTCGCGCGAAGAGGCTCGCGCCAATCTTCGACAGGCCGCCGAGGCAGCTTCATTGCTCGAGGAAGCTCGGCCCCTTCCGGTTGGCGACGTGGACGACGTCGTCGACGCGGTCGAACGAGCGCGCATCGGAGCCGTCCTAGGCCCGGTCGAACTGCGGGCAATCGGGCGCATGCTCGGCGCGGCGCGGGTCTTGCGGCGGTTTCTCGCTGGGCGCCGCGTCGATTTGCCCGCGCTCTTCGAGGCTTGCTCGACCGATCCGACGCTGGACTCGCTGAGCGACGAGATCGATCGCAGCTTCGACCCGGACGGCACGCTGGCCGACCGCGCAAGTTCGAGGCTGCGAGAGCTCCGAGGCGAGTGGCACGCGGCGCGGCAGCGGATGCTGGCTCGTATGGAGGAATTGCTTTCCCGGTACGCCGGTGTGGTTCAAGACGGCTTTATCACCGAGCGCGAGGGACGCTGGGTATTGCCGGTGCGGAGTGACGCCCACGAGCGCTTCCCCGGCATCGTCCACGCCACGAGCGCGAGCGGCGCGACGCTGTTCGTCGAGCCGCGTGCGGTCGTGCCGATGGGCAACAGGCTCAAAGTGCTCGAGGCGGAAGTGAAGCGGGAGGAAGAGGCCCTTTACGCGCGCCTCAGCGCTTTGGTTGCGGACGTTCTTCCGAGCGTGGATGCGGCCGTGCGGGCTCTTGCGCTTGCCGACGTACGCGCCGCCACTGCGAAGCTCGCGCGCGACGCCGCCCTCGTTTTCCCTGTGATTTCGGACGAACCGCGCCTCGACTTGAGGAGCGCGCGCCACCTCTTGCTGGCCCTCGACCTGCCCCAGGTCGTGCCGAGCGACCTGGCCCTGGAGGCCGGACGCGCGATGGTTGTCAGCGGTCCCAACGCGGGCGGAAAGACCGTCGCGCTCAAGACGATGGGACTGGCGGCGCTCATGGTGCGCGCCGGGGTCCCCGTCCCGTGCGGCGAGGGGAGCGTCGTCGGACTATTCGACGTGGTCCTGACGGACGTCGGCGACGATCAGAGTCTTCAGAAGAACTTGTCCACGTTCAGCGCCCACGTTTCCAACCTCGCTGCGATTCTGCAAGAAACGACCTCTGGCGCCCTCGTTCTCCTCGACGAGCTCGCGGGGGGCACGGACCCGCGCGAAGGCGAGGCACTCGCAGCCGGCGTCCTCGACAGTCTGTGTGCGCGTGGTGGGGCGGTCGCGGCGACGACGCACTACGAGGGTCTGAAGGCCCTGGCCCTCGCGGATGAGCGTTTCGTCAACGCCAGCGTCGGGTTCGACATTGGGACCATGGCGCCAACCTTTCGGCTCGTCATGGGCGTTCCTGGAAGCTCGAGTGCGCTTTCGGTCGCACGCCGCTTCGGCATGCCGGCGACCGTCATCGAACGTGCCGAGCGGTTCCTGACGCGCGAGGATCGGAGCTTCGAAGCCGTGGTGAGAAAGCTCCACGACGAGCGTGCGGCGCTCGAGCTGGCGCGCTCGGCTGCCGAGCAGCGCGAACGCGAAGCGGAGGCGACCGCAACGAGGCTCGACGCCGAGCTGGCGGCGGCGAAGAGCCGCGAGAAGCGCATGATCTCGGAGGAGGCCCGTGAGCTCATGGAGCGGCTCCGGCGAGCTCGTGAAGAGCTTCGCGCGGCGCAAGCACGGCTGCGTGCCAAGAAGGTCGAGCCGGAGGCGCTTCGAGAGTCGGAGCGCGCAATCGAGCGGGTGGCCGGCGAGGTGGCGATCGGCGGAGCACTGGAGCCTGGCAAAGACATCGCGGAAGGCCCTCGCGAGCGGGTAAAGGCTGCGGAGCTGCGCAAAGGATCCCGCGTTTGGGTGCCACGACTGCGGGCCGCGGCAGAGGTCGTCGAAGTCATGGCCGGCGACCAGGTTCGCGTCGCCGCCGGGCCGCTCAAGCTGACGGTGCCTGCCGGCGAGCTCCGCGTCGCTTCGCACCCGGAGCCGGTGGTGGCCGCGCCGCGCTCGTCTTCGCACTCGGCCGCGGTCGGCGACGAAGCCCCGCTGCCGACGCGCGACACGACCTGCGATCTCCGCGGCCTGCGCGTGGAGGACGCGGTCGCCATGGCGACGAGCTTCCTGGATCGCGCACTGAGCGACGGACTGCGGGTCGTATTCTTACTCCACGGCCACGGGACCGGTGCCTTGCGTGATGCCCTCCGCAAGGAGCTGGCCCGCTCGACCTACGTTGCCAAGCTCTCCGCTGCCGAAGCCGACCGGGGCGGGGAAGGTGTAACCGTCGTTTGGCTCGCGTGAAGATGCGACGGGAACCGTCCGTTCGCACCGCAATTGAACGCGGCCGCGCTCGCGACTCCGCTCACGGGGCGTGGCAGCCGAGCGTCTGCCGGCGATGACGTCCGACCGTCCCGGGCGCGGATCCCGGGACGAATCTCGCTCACGAGCGCGCCTCCGACGCGGGCGTGCCTCTTGCGATGCAGGGCTCCATCGCAGGAGTCCAAAACAAATGAACCGAATTTCCTCCATGGCGATTGCGCCTTTCATCGCAGCACTGAGCGGCTGCTCGAGCAGTAGCGCCACTGCACCGGTGCAGTCGGCCGTGTCCGACGCCGGCGGTTTCGACGGAGCCGCGGCGAGCGGCAACACAGGCGACGACGGCACGAACGGCGACGACGGCAGCAGCGGCGCCACGCCGTACGAAGCAGATCTCAGCGGCGCGCAGGTCGTTCCCGGTGTCACGACGGCCGCGAGCGGCAAAGGCTCGTTCGGGCTCTCCCCGGACGGCACGACGCTCACCTATCAAATCACGTTTTCGCCGGCCGGCTTCTCGCCGACTGCGGTCAACGTGCACTTGGGTCCGATTGGCGAAAACACCGGAACGACGCACCAGCTCACGCCGATCTCCACGAACATGACGGGGCAAATCGCGCTCACGATCGACGAGCAGGCAGCGATCACGAGCGACCAGCTCTACGTCGACGCGCAGACACAGGCGTACCCGAACGGCGAGCTCCGCGGGCAAATCGTTCCCGTGGGCTCGGAGATCTTCGTGGCGCTTCCGACCGCCGCACAGGAAGTGCCGGCCACGGCGAGCGTTTACACGGCGCACGCGTCCTTCGTCATGAGCCCCGATCAAGGTTCGCTCCTCTACCACGTGGCGACGACCGCCTCGCCCACGGACATTCGGTTGCACAGGGGGATTGGCGGCGTAAACGGCCAGGTCGCCTACGATTTACCGCTCGGCAGCGGTATTCCCTTGGACGGGACGCTGCAGATCGGCGGCACGACGGGTAACAGCGACCCGACGGATCTGGAGAATGGTCGTTTCTACTTGAATATCGTCACTCAGCAGAACCCGGCGGGCGAACTGCGGGGACAGCTCATTCACGCCGGCGAGACCCTCTTTACAGGGGTACTTTCGGGGGCGAACGAAGTCCCACCCATCGTGTCGCAGGCCAACGGCGGGGCCCAATCGATCCTCAGCGCCGACCAGTCGACCCTGAAGTACGAGGCCGACGTGAGCGGCGTCATTCCAATCGGCGCAGAGATCGACCAGGGTCAACCAGGGCAGAACGGTCCGCTGCTTGATCAGCTCACGCTCGACCAGCAAGGAGCGCTCGGGAGCCTCAACATGACGCCAACCATCGTGCAGGTCCTGCTCTCGGGCGGCGCGTACGTGAACGTGAAGACCCCGAGTTTCGCTTCCGGCGAGCTTCGTGCGCAGCTGACAGCACAATAACAGGTGGGCGCTCACCGCCGGGAGCCCGGACCGAGCCGCGCGCTTTTCTTCGCGCCCGCGTCGTCGGGTTCCCAAATCGGAATCGCCCACGTGAAGCCGAGCCGCACCTCTTCTGCCCGCGTGCCGTCGACGAGGGCTCCTCTGAACCCGACGTCGAGCGCCAACGAATCGCGCACCGACCAAATCGCGCCGACGAGGACCGAATAGGTCGATCCCTCACCGAACTCGTGCTCCACGAACGCTTCGCTGACGGGACGGACGGCCCAATCGATCGGCCCTTCGAGGATGACGCTGCTGAAAAGATCGAGGTTGCCGCTGCGCGCATACGCCCCCAGCTCGTTCATGTGCACGCTCCCAGCCGGCCAGCGATACGAAAAAATGAAGTTGGCTTGGGCGCCGAAGCCGGTTTCGGCGCCAATCTCGGGCAGGAGGGGCCCGCTCTCGAGCGCGATGCTCGGACCGGTCTCGCCCTGTAGAATGCCTGGACGGAGCACCCATTTGAGAAGGACGTCGGTATCGAGCAAGCGCACCCGCGACTCGTTCCAAACCGGCTGGAGCCCGACGAATTGCTGAAAATCGACGACGAGCTCCATGTTCTTCGCGATACCGAGGTTGAGGACGGTCGCCGGCGCGATGAGGTATCGATTCCCGCCCAGTGCGTAAAAGTGCGCCGGTCCGAGCTCCAGTTCGAACTCGCCGCGCGCCGTGACGTCCGCGTCCGTGCCGTCGAACGGACGATAGGCGCGGACTTCGCGCACGTGGAACAGCAGCGCCGCCAGAAGCAGAGGTCCCGCGGCGCGGTTCATTCCGCCCTGCGCCATGGAGATCGCTCACGGAAGTTCTTCTGGGCGGCGGACGCCGCGGTAGACTTCTCCCCGCGACTGGGGTGCGCGTCTAGTCCGAGGGATACTGCGGTCGGGCGACGGCCGGCAGCGAGGGTCGTGCTCGGCGATAGCGTTCGGCCAGGTCGGTCACGAGCATGGCTGCGAGCATCGCCGCGACGAATCCGACTGCGGGCATCGACCTTCCGGCAAGCGACACGATTGCCGGAGCCGGGCAGAAGCCCCCGATGCCCCAGCCGACCCCGAAAATGGCGGCTCCGGCGACCAACGACGCGTTCACATCGGTCTTCGAAGGTAAACAAAACGAAGGGGCGAAAATCGGCGCCGCACGCCGTGACGCGAGACGAAATACGATGAGGTTGACGAAGACGCCGCCGCCCATCACGAACGCAAGGCTCGGGTCCCAATTGCCGGTCACGTCGAGGAAGGCCAGCACCTTGCTGGGGTGAGTCATCCCGGAAACTCCGAGACCGACGGCAAAGAGCACGCCCGTCGCGAATGCGACGATGGGTTGGATGATCGCGGGTCGCACTATGAAGGTCCTCCACCGAGTACGTGCTTCGTGACGAACACCGTCGCCATGCCAGCCGCAACGAACACGAGCGTGGCCACGAAGGAGCGCCGTGAGAGCCGCGCGATTCCACATAGTCCATGTCCACTTGTGCAGCCCCGGCTCATGCGCGTTCCGAAGCCGACCAGCAGGCCCGCCAGGACGGCAGCCTCGACGGTTCCTTCCGAAGCAAGCGCCAGCAGATTGTATCGGAGGAATGCGAGGCCCGCCCCGCCTGCAAGCAATCCGGCGACGAAAGCGACTCGCCACGCGCGATCGCCGGTCGGCGCGGACGGGAGATCGCCGACGATCCCGCTCACTCCGCAGATGCGGCCGTTGAACCAGAAGAGCAAAGACGAGGCCGCTCCGACGAGAATTCCGCCGATGGCCGGCGCGAGAAACGGGATGTGCGGCATGGCGTTTCTGACTCCGGGACCGTCGAGGAGCGTCCAGCATACAGGACATTTCGCGGCGGTCACGTCGCCCGGGCGGGGACGTAGCACTCGAAAGGTCCCGAACGATTCCACGCGACAACTGGATTCCAGTGCAAAGGGCGCGCACAATGGCCGCGGTCCATCCTTGAACGCTTCTCTGCAGATCGATGCCGGTGTCCGCGTAGGGGACTATCTCCTCGAGCGACAGCTGGGGCAGACCCGGACCGGTGCTGCTTACCTCGCCCGGCATTCGGGCGGAGAAAGGGCAGTGCTCCGGCTGGTCTGGTCGGAAGCCATGACCCCCGCGCTTCTGTCACGAATGAAGCGCGAAGCTCGTGCGCTCGCGAGCGTTGGTCACCCGGGGGTGGAGCGCGTTCTCGGGATCGGCAACCACGAGGGCATGTTCTTCATGGCGTCGGAGTTCGTGCGGGGGACCCCCCTCGAGCTCTCGCTCGCCGAGCGCGGTCCGCTCCCCGCCGAAGTGGCGCTCCGTTATGCGATTGAGGTCACCGAGGCGCTCGCGGCCGCCCACGACGCGGGTGTCGTCCACCGCGAAGTCGAGCCGGCGAACCTACTCGTCACGCCCGAGGGCCGGATGGTTCTCGTCGGCTTCGGCATCAGGCCGCGAGGCGAGACCGGCATGCCGCCGAGTCTCGGTGATGGATCTTGGGGCCCGAGCGCTTACGCGGCGCCGGAACAGATTGAGCACGGCCTGGCCGACGAGCGGAGCGACGTCTGGGCTCTCGGCTGCCTTCTCTTCGAGATGGTGGTCGGAGGCCCCCCGTTCGGGAGACCAGGCGTCACCAGCGCGGCCGCGATCTTACGCGACGAGCCCGCCTTCCCAAGGCACGTGCCGCCCCCAATCGTGCACATCGTGAACGCTTGCATCCGGAAGAACTCGTTCGCCCGAGTTGCGACGTCGCGCGAGCTCCTGGTCCTCCTCAGGGAGGCGCTCGGCCAACGGCGCTCCGACCCTTCACCTGCCTCCGAGCGAAGTTCGCGATTGGCTTCGAGTTTCGACCTTTTTGCTTCCGGGACCATTCCGCCTCCACCGCGTCTCCCATCCATGCCGTTTCGCGCGGCGTCCGGGCGAATCTCGACGGTTACGACCACCGGACCTCCGACGAGCGCGACACGGATGGCTGCGGCGCGGGGTCGAGTCAAGGGCGCTGCGGTGCGGGCGGGCATCGCCTGGTTCGCCGAGGCGTATGGCGAGCCTGCCCTCGTGCGCGTTATCGATTCGGCCTCGCCGGAGCTCCGGGCGCTCTTGCGCCCCCACCTTCCTGTCTTCGGCCTCATCCCTTCGGGCTGGTACGACACGCAAGTCGTCGGCGAGCTCATCGAAGTCATCGAGCGCGTGGCTTCTCCGGCGGATCCGGTCGCATTTCGATCCTCCCTCGCAGAAGCGATCGCCCACGAAAACGTCGGCGGCGTCCACCGAGCGCTCTTCCGACTCGTAGCCTCGCAGTCGTTGCTCGAGGCCAATTCGCAGAGACTCTGGCGAACCTACGTCGATGAAGGGACCTTTGCCGTGCACTCCCGCGCGCAGGGAACCTTCGACGCCCGCGTGCGGGGCTGGTCGCGCCACCATCCCAGCGTTTGCCGAACGATGCAGGCCATGCTCGAGAGTTCGTTGACGGCCGTAGGCTACGCCGGTCTGGTGCTGGAGCGGACCCAGTGCGTCGGCGTCGGCGACACGCAGTGCATGTTCTTCGGGACTTGGTCCGGTTAGTGTTCCGAAAGATACGGATAGGGCTTCGACGCCCAGCCCGAGAAAAAGCCTAGTCGCGAGGCACGACGATTCGCCCCCCGATGATTGCCTCGCGGAGGGCCTCGACGCGCGCGATGACGTCGGGAGGGAGGAGGGCCGCATGGGGTCCTTCGTGCACGTAGTCGATTGACCCTTCGCGCAGGCCGAGTGGGCGTAGCCCGCCCGAAAAGCGCCCATCCAAGACGGCCCGAATCGTTTCGAACACCGCGACGTCGGCGCGCTTCACCATGCTCGTCAGGATGGCGTCGGGCATCTCGTCGTGCTGGTCCGAGTCGACACCAATTGCGAAACGGCCCGCCTCGTGGGCTCCCTCGAAGACCCCGTGGCCGGTTGCGCCGGCCGCGTGATACACGATGTCGGCGCCCTCGGACATTTCAGCTATCGCCAGCGCCTTTCCTTTCGCCGGATCTTTGAATGCATCCGGGGTTGTTCCGGCGTAGGCAGAGTGCACGACGCACTCGGCGCAAACCGCGTGGACGCCCGCCCGGTAACCCACTTCGAATTTGCGGACGACCGGATTCAGCATGCCACCGACGAACCCGACGTGCTTGGTCGCCGTCACGAGTCCCGCCACGGCTCCGACGAGATACGAACCCTCCTCCTCGCGGAAGACGAGGCCCGCGACATTGCGTGGGGGCCCGGAGACCGAAGGCGCGTAGTCGATGCACGCGAACCGCACGTCGGGAAAGTCGCGGGCGACTTGGTCGACGTCCGTCGAGAAGATGAACCCGACCGCGATGACCAGATCGAAGCCGCGCGCTGCGAACAGGCGCATGGCCGCTTCGCGGTCCTCGCTTTGCGCAGGTTCGAGCAGCTCCATCGCCACGCCGAGCTCCCGGTGTGCTCGCGCCACGCCTTCGTAGGCCGCATCGTTGAAGCTCTTGTCCCCGCGCCCCCCGACGTCGAATACGAGCCCGACGCGCGGCCCCTTCGCGGCGGCGGCGGGCTCGAGGGCCCTCGGGTGGCGGTTTGGCAGAAACGTGGTCGCCACTGCCGCGACGACGAGGGCAGCGGTCCATCGTTCCGACATCAAGCCCGAGTCGCGATCCCCCGCATGTCTCCCTGCGAGTCGGCCTCGACGAATATCTTGGTCATCTGCGGCATCGCCCCGCGGATCGACGCTTCGATCCGATTGGTCACCTCCTCCAGCTCTCGGACGGTGAGCGTAGGCGCGAACGCGATCTTCATCGCGAGCACGACGACGTCGGGCCCCAGGTGCATCGTGAGGAGCTGGGTCACTCGCTCCACCCCCTCCACTCGTTCCGTGAGCTCCCGCACGCGTGCGCGGTCTTCCGCCGTGGCGCTCTCGCCGATCAAGAGGCCGTGCGTGACCCAGGCAATGAGGAGCGCTACGGCGCACAAGAGCACGCCGATGACCAAGCTGCCGAGCGGGTCCCAAAATGGTTGTCCTGTCCATGCGCTGGCAGTGACCGCGAGCAGCGCGAGGACCAAGCCCGCCATGGCGGTCGCGTCCTCCGCCAAGACGAGCGGAATCGTCGGGTCGCGCACATCGCGGATCGTCTCGCGAAGGGAGCGACCGGCGGCCAAGCTGCGGAATTCGCCGAGTGCGACCCGAAAGCTCAACGCTTCGATCGCAAGCGAGACGGCAAGCACAGCGAGGCTCCACAAGCGCCCGCCGGGGTCAGAAGGGGGATGTACGATGTGCTCGATCCCCTCGAAGACCGCGAACGCCCCGCCTACACTGAACAGCAGCAGGGCGACGACGAACGGCCAAAAATACCTCTCGCTCGCGCGCCCGAAGGGATAGCGCTCGTCCGCGGGCCGCGCCGCGAGCCCCATCCCCACGAGGAGCAGCGCCTGGTTGCCCGTGTCCGCAAACGAGTGCACGGCCTCGGCCAGAGTGGCTGTCGACCGTGTGAGAAGCGCCACCGCGAGCTTGCACGCAGCGATCGCTACGTTCCCGGCGAGCGCTGCCAAAACGACCTTACGGCTGTCGGCGTGTGACATGACGAGGAGCGGGTCCGGAGAAGGCCCAGAAGTCTTCCGATTTTTGGTCGATCCTACTAATGCCAGACCCGGGTGCCTTCCACGAGCTTTGTCTTCCCCGCCGGCAGATCCCGAACGACGGGGCTGGACTACGGTCCTCGAGACACCGGCACGGTGCTCGTCCTGGCTCCGGGCGCCGGCGCGCCCCAGACACACCCGTGGATGGTCTTCGTCGCAGGCGCGCTTTCCGAGCGCGGCGTTCACGTCGTGACGTTCAACTTCCCGTACGCCGAGGAAAGGCGGCGCGTCCCCGACAAGAACGACGTGCTCGAATCCACTTGGTGCGCCGCGATCGATGCAGTTCGGGCGCGGAGCGACTTCGCGGCGCGGCGTCTGTTCATCGGAGGCAAATCCATGGGGGGCCGAATTGCGACGCAAGTTGCCGCACGGAAGGAAGTCGAAGTCGCCGGACTCGTGCTCCTCGGGTATCCACTCCACCCGCCCGGAAAACCGCTCCAGCTCCGGTCCGCCCATCTCTCCGCCGTGCGCGCCCCCATGCTCTTCGTTCAGGGGTCTCGCGATCCGTTCGGGACGCCCGAGGAGCTCGGCCCGATCGCCCGCAATCTCGTGCCCGGCACGCGTCTCTTCGTCGTCGAGGGCGGAGACCATTCGCTGGCGGTCCCCAAGGGTCGTGGCGAGTCGCACGACGCCGTGTTCGGCCGTGTGGCCGACGAAGTCGCCCGCTTCATGGGGTCACGATGACTTGGACGCGGGACCGGGCCGCCTGAAGGAACGCGCTCTCGGCCACTCGCGTACGTTCGATGACGAACCAACGCTCGAGTTCCGCGCGGACCTGCTCGAAAGGCTGGCCGCGGTACGGATGCGACGACGCGCGGAAGACGTTGCGGAGTTGGTCGTCGCTTGGGTGTAAGATCGGAGTGACGGCCCGGTCGATATAGAATGCGGCGCGCGAGGCGCGCCGGAGGATCACTTCGATCTCGGCACGCTCGATTTGCTCCGCTTGGGCTGCCGCGTCCAGCCGTTTGCGTCCTCCGACGCGCTCGACGAACGCGGTGCCCACGTCCCGGTCTACAGCCGCGAGCTCAGCCGACGTGGGACGCTTGCCGGGAGCAGCTTCGGCGATGAGCCTATCGGCGAGGCTCGCGAGGATTTCCTCGGCAACGTGGCGGTCGATCGCTTCGCGGACGTCGCGCTCGCCGTACGATTCGCCGATGCCCTCCGGGTTCTCGGCCATCTCGGCCAGACGCGCTTCGAAGGCCAAGACCCGCTCGAAAATGAAGCGCGGGTACGCTACGCCGCCGATTTCGGGGGCGAAAAAGCGCACCGTCGTGCGATCGATCGATGCCGGTCCGGCTGGGATCGAGCGCTCTTCTCCGGTCCGAGGCGCGTCGGGACGGTCGTCGCCATACGCCGCCTGAGCGAGGGCCATGGATCCGGCACACCCCAAGACGGCTGCGATCCCGATATAGCACGGGCGAACGACGGGGTTCTTCTCCAGCCGCGCCACGCTCACCGAGACGAGTCGTCGTCTCTCGCCGGGGACTGCAGCGTGTGTGCGGCCGACGGTGCGCCGCGGTCGTGAATCAAGTGCTCGGCGTGATGGGCAAAGCCCCGTGCAGCTCGGCGCGCCTTCAAGAACTCGGCGAAGCCTACGACCATGTCCAGGTCGCGGGGGCCCAGCGCGTCGCCGAGTTCCTTCAAATGCTGCCTGAGACTCTCCGCGTTGCGTACGCGCTTTCCCCCCGCCGACTTCGGTCCTTCCTCGATCGACTCGGGGGCGGGCTCTGGTTCGGGTTCGGGCGGGCTGTCAGCCCAGACGGGCCGATTGATCGGCTTGATGGCGTGAGCAGCGAGCCACGCCTCCATGAAGGTACGGAGACGCTCGCTACGGAACGCGAACCACCGCTCCCGCTCAGGACCGTAGGTCATGAGCACGTCCTTGAAACGGCGGAACGCCCCCTTGCCGTCGATGGCTTGCATCAACTTTCCGCGTGATTCGCTATTTTCCACCATCGGAATGAAGCGCTCCATCCAACGGTACTGCTCGCGAGAGCTGACGGGATCGATCCGGAGGTAGTTGCTGTCCGACGCGATGCGCACGTGCATCTGCGGATCCGCGACCCCGTCGACGACCCGCAGAACCTCTCCCGTCGCCAAGTGAAGGTAGCTGTGCACCTCTGGTGCGTTGTTCTCGAACGCGTCCTCGAGCGCCTCCCAGTCCACGGGAACTTCGCGGACAGGACCGGACGCGGCTTCCGCGCCCGGGTGTTCCCCGGCGTCACTGCTGGCCATGAATCTCCCTTCCTCTCAAAGCTCGAAAGCGAGCCCCGACTGCGGTCGGTCTCGGGCGACATCGCGACGCCGCCCGTTCGGGCAGGAACGGACGGCACGCTACTCCAAGCTAAGACGTACACTTAGAATTGCACGCGCAGAGCCCAGTTGGAAGAGCGTTTCCCCCGCCGGCCGCAACCAAGCCCGTCCAGGGCTCCTGGAAGGACCAAATCCAGCATATCGGAGCGCGCTCGCTTGGGACTATCAGCGTTCGCCAAGCGACTTTGTGCGCCGCAAGGCGTCCTCCCAACGACGAATATGAGCGGACCTTTCGGCCTCCGACATTCGGGGCTCGAATTTCGTCCTCACCGACGCCATTCGCGTGACGTCATCGAGACCGCTGAAGTGGCCGGCTCCAATGCCCGCGAGCATTCCGGCGCCCCTTCCCGTCGACTCGGTCTCCACAGGCCGCTCGACGACGACTCCCGCCACGTCGGCTTGAAACTGCATCAGCAGGTCGTTGGTCGACGCCCCGCCGTCTACGCGGAGGAGCTTGAGCGTACGTCCTGCGTCTTTCGACATGGCATCCAGCAGGTCTCGAACCTCGAAGGCGATCCCTTCGAGCGTCGCCCGCGCAACATGCGCGGCGGTCGTCCCCCGTGTCAGTCCCAGAATCGCGCCTCGGGCGTCCTGATCCCAGTGCGGTGCGCCGAGCCCCGCGAGCGCGGGCACGAAGACCACACCGTCGCTCGACGGCACCTTGCGCGCGAGCGATTCGATCTCGCCCGCCGTTCGGATGATGCCGAGTCCGTCGCGCAGCCACTGCACGGCCGCACCGGCGATGAACGCGCTCCCCTCGAGTGCATACGTCGTAACGCCGCCGATTCTCCATGCGGGGGTGGTCACGAGCCCGTGCTCGCTGAGCATCGGTCGGCCCCCGATATTCATCAGCGCGAATGCCCCCGTGCCGTACGTGCACTTCGCGTCGCCTTCTCGGAACGCCGCTTGACCGAACAGCGCCGCCTGCTGGTCGCCCGCGATGCCAGCGATGGGAACCCCGTCGGGTAGGAAGCTCACGCCCTTCGTACGTCCTACGATCTCGGCGTTGCCGACGATTTTGGGCAGTACGCGAGCGGGAATGCCGAAGATCTGCAAGAGCTCAGGATCCCACTCGGCGCGTGCGAGGTTCATGAGCAGCGTGCGCGAAGCGTTCGTGACGTCCGTTGCGTGCACGGCGCCGGCCGTGAGCTCGCTCACGAGGAACGAGTCTATCGTGCCGAAGGCGAGCTCGCCGGCCTCGGCACGCGCGCGAGCGCGCTCGACGTTGTCGAGGAGCCACGCGATCTTCGTCGCGCTGAAATACGCATCGATGACGAGGCCGGTCTTCTCGCGGACGCGAGCGACCAGGCGATCGTCTTTTTTCATCACATCGCAGACTTCGGCGGTGCGCCTGCATTGCCAAACGATCGCGAGATCGATGGGCCTTCGCGTCGCGCGGTCCCAGACGAGGGTGGTCTCTCGTTGGTTGGTGATCCCGATGGCAGAGATGTCTTCCCCGCGCACGTTCGCGGTGGAAAGTGCGCCCCACACACTTTCTTCGACTGTCCTCCAGATTTCTCGGGCGTCGTGGGAGACCCAACCGGGCTTCGGGAAATGCTGCGGCAGTTCGGCCGTGGAGCGGCCGAGGGTTCGGCCGTCCAGCGAGAGCACCAGCGACGTGGTCCCCGTCGTACCTTGGTCGATCGCGAGGATGTGCTTGGACATGTCGCGAGATTATCGCCTTCCGGTAGGTCTGGCGAAAACGCTCGAGGCAACCAAGAGTAGCGCGGCCGCGATCGCCACTCCGCCGAGGCCATGTGCGAGCTCCATCTCGCGCCGCCGCCAACTGTCGAGCGCTTCCACCGCCGCGAACAGGCCGATTGCCGTGTAAATGAGCTGCCGCGCCGCCGCATAGATCGTGCGTGCCCCATCGTTG
>JBAULD010000446.1:0-2703 GCA_049578005.1 Polyangiaceae bacterium | reverse complement strand
ATGAATCCCGGATCCTGGTGGCTCGCGCCGTTGTGGTCCTGCCGCCAGACGTGCGACGAGAGCAGGTAGTTGAGCGACGAGATCGGACGTCGCCACGGGAGCTCGCGCGTGACCTTCAACCATTTGGCGTGCTGGTTGAACATGGAGTCGACGATGTGGATGAACGCCTCGTAACAGGAGAAAAAGCCGTGCCGGCCCGTTAGCAAATACCCCTCGAGCCACCCTTGGCACTGGTGCTCGCTCAGCATTTCCATCACGCGCCCGTCAACCGCGACGTGATCGTCGGTCTTCATGATTTCGGCCACCGACTCGCGATTGGTCACTTCGAAGACCGCGCCCCAGCGGTTCGACGTGGTCTCGTCCGGGCTGAAGATGCGGAAGTTTCGGCGCTCGCGATTGAGCTCGAGCACGTCTCGAATGAGCTTGCCTTGAACACTCGTCGCTTCGGCGTCGACGGCTCCGGGCGCGGGAACGTCGACCGCGTAGCCTCGGAAATCGGGTATCCGCAGGTCCTTTCGGAGCAGTCCGCCGTTCGCGTTCGGGTTGGCGCTCATACGCCGCTCACCGGTCGGCGCTAGCGCCGCGAGGTGGCCGAGCAGCCGACCATTTTCGTCGAAGAGCTCCTCGGGCTTGTAGCCTTTCATCCACGCCTCGAGCATGGCGAGATGGCGCGGGTGTTGGGCAAGCCCCGCGAGTGGAACCTGATGCGCTCGGAACGTTCCCTCGACGGGCACGCCGTCGACGACCTTCGGCCCCGTCCATCCTTTGGGGGTGCGCATCACGATCATCGGCCAGCGCGGTCGCGATGTGAAGCCGCGGGAGCGCGCGGATTCCTGGATCGCGCGAATTTCGCCGATCGCCTCGTCGAGGGTTGCGGCCATCTTCTGGTGCATCTCCTCGGGATCGTCGCCCTCGACGAAGCGCGGCGCGTAGCCGTACCCGCGAAAGAGTTGCTCGAGCTCCTCCTTCGGTATGCGGGCGAGAACCGTCGGCCCCGCGATCTTGTAGCCGTTCAGGTGCAAGATGGGGAGCACAGCGCCGTCGCGCACGGGGTCCAGGAATTTGTTCGAGTGCCAGCTCGTGGCGAGCGGACCCGTCTCCGCCTCGCCGTCGCCCACGACGCAGCATACGAGGAGGTTCGGATTGTCGAATATCGCACCAAACGCGTGAGACAGGGAGTATCCGAGCTCGCCTCCCTCGTGGATGCTGCCGGGCGTTTCGGGAGCGACGTGGCTCGGGATGCCGCCGGGGAAGGAGAACTGCTTGAATAGGAGGCGCATCCCAGCCGTGTCTTGGGAAACGTTTGGATACACCTCACTATACGTGCCCTCGAGATAGGCATTCGCAACCAACCCGGGGCCTCCGTGGCCCGGGCCGGCGATGTAAATCGCGTCGAGATCCATTTCTTTGATGACGCGATTCATGTGCACGTAGATGAAATTGAGCCCGGGCGTCGTTCCCCAGTGGCCCAATAGTCTTGGCTTGACGTGCTCGATGCGTAGCGGCTCGCGCAACAGTGGGTTGGCGAGCAGGTAAATCTGGCCGACCGAGAGGTAGTTCGCCGCGCGCCAGTACGCGTCCATCTTGCGCAGCAGATCAGGTGACAGCGTGTCGTTCATGGGAGCCTCGCATGAAGCTCTGCCCGAAGGGGGCGCAGGCTGCAAGCATGGCGGGGTCAGCCATCCCTGCGAACGACAGCACGACCAGCCGTTCTACATCCGCGTTGTGGGCCACTGTCGACCTACACGCCGTCTCTGCGCCCGTCGGCTAGTGAGTGGAGCACTTCATCATGCACATCAGGTCACCGTTGCAGCCGCAGTCGCCCTTTTTGGCGGGGGCGGGGGAGCCACCCCCACCGGCTGCGGGCGCCGCCGCTGCCGCGGGCGCCGACGGTGGACTTGGAGCGGTGCCCCCGCCACCCCCGCCGGCGGGCTTCGCCGACGGGCCTTGCTTGAATGCACTGCCGCCGCCCCCATAGACGCGCGGCTTCGCCACCACGGCGGCAACGGAGGTGGGCGCCGCTGCTGTGCTCGCAGATGCCGACGGCGTTGCCGTCGCGGCGCTTGCGCTCGCCGAGACAGCCGCACTTGGCATGGCCTCTGCCGCTGCAGATGCACTCGGCGAAGGAGCTGCACTCGCGCTCGCCACGCTCGTGGGAGCAGACGCTCCGCCACCGATTTTCAGACCGATGACGATACCCAGAACGAGAAGCAGAGCAACACCAGCACCGCCACCAATGAACATTGGCAAACGACTCTTCGGGTGCGCCTCGGCGGCTGAACCAAACCCCCCGAGAGGCGCCGCGAACCCAAGCGGCGGAGCGACACCGAGAGGTGAGGAGAGGGGGTTGGCGTCTTGCAACGTCGGCGGACGCATCGATTCCGCCTTCGCCGACAGAGCCTTGAGGTCGATGATGCCCGAATCGTCCTTGCTGCGACCGAAGCCCGCGTCCGCCTGACTCTGCGGCTCGGCGCTCTTGGTGAGGTGGTCCAGCGAAAAGAGGACCGAGTTTTCGTTGCGCTGGCCAGTCAGTCTCCCGTCGTCGGGGGCCGGAGCTGCAGGACTCACCTGCAATTCTTCCCCGGAACGCGTCGCAAAAAGGTCGCGTGCGCGGGCCTTGACGACAGCGGCGCGTTTCGGCTCAGGTTCGGCCTGCGCTGCGAATCCGCCCTCGTATGCGGGGGCACGCGCGTATGCCGGAGC
>JBAULD010000445.1:0-1906 GCA_049578005.1 Polyangiaceae bacterium | reverse complement strand
GGGCCTCGGGAGGCATCGAGTACAAATACGAGATTCCCGAATACCGACAAGCGCTCGAATTCACGGCTCGTCTGTACCGCGAAGGGTTGGTTCACCCTGATCTCGTCGCCAGCAACGGAGCTGACGCCGCACAGCTCTTCAGCGCCGGAAAGATCGTCGCATACGAAGACGGCCTCGGGGCATGGCGAGGCAGCCAGAGCGAGCAAGCCAAGGTAACGCCGGGCTACGACATGCAGCCAATGGCGATCTTCTCCGCAGTGGGGGGCGAACCACTCGCATGGGGCGGAGCCGACCCAATTTTCTATACGTTCGTCCGAAAGGGCCTCGGCAAGGACCGCACCGAGGAGCTCTTGAGGGTCCTCGACTGGTGCGCGGCCCCGTTCGGGTCCAAGGAGTACGAGCTCATTCAATTCGGTGTCGAAGGTCGGCACTTCACGCGCGGGGTCGACGGCAGCCCCGTTCCAACCGACCTCGGACGGAGGGAGCTTGCCGGGCAGTACACGTTGCTCGGAGGCCGGGTTCCGGCGGTGGTCGGAACCGCGGACGTTCCGCACTTCGTCCAAGATCTGCTCGGCTATCTCCGCGCCACGGTCAAGTACCTCGAGCCGGACCTGTTCGCTGGGATCAAGCTCGAGCTTCCGGCGAACTACTCCAAGGTTCAAGTGGGCACGGAGGACAAGATCAACGACGTTCTCCGCGGGCGCCGCCCGCTCGGGGACATCGATCAAATCGTCACCGAGTGGCGAAACGCGGGAGGCGACGAGGGCCGCGCGTTTCTCGAAAAGACCCTCGCGGAAAATGGTCGATGAAAGCCCGACGATCGCTGCCCGTGCGACTGCGTGGGGACTGGCCGCTCCTGGTCATGGTCGCGCCGGCTGCGCTCATCGTCCTCATTTTTCACTATGTACCAACCCTGGGGAACGTCATCGCATTTCAGGACTACAACCCGTTCGAGGGGAGCGACGCTCTCGACGCGTTCTTTCACAGCGACTGGGTCGGCTTTGACAACTTCGAAATACTCTTTCGAGACCCGGCGTTTTGGGATGCAGTTCGCAACACGCTTTCCATTACTTTCTTTCAACTCGCATTTTTCTTCCCGTTACCAATCGCCTTGGCCATCCTGTTGAACGGCGTGTCGTCGCCGAAGCTTCGAAGCTTCATCCAGGCCGTCGTCTATCTTCCCCACTTTTTCAGCTGGGTGCTCGTCATCACCTTCTTCGTCCAGATGCTCGGCGGCGCCGGCCTTTTGGCGCAGGTCATGCGGCAGCACGGTCTACACGAGTGGAACGTGATGACGAACCCGCACGCGTTCATCGTCGTCGTGACGAGCGAGGCGGTCTGGAAAGACGTCGGCTGGGGAACAATCGTTTTCTTGGCCGCGCTTGCGGCGATCGATCCGACCCTGTACGAGGCGGCCGCAGTCGACGGGGCGGGCCGCGGCCGGCGCCTCTGGCACATCACGCTGCCGGGGCTGCGGCCGGTGATCGTCCTTCTCCTCATCCTCCGAATGGGAGACGCGCTCAGCGTCGGATTCGAGCAGTACATTCTGCAGCGGGAAGCCGTCGGCCGCCAGGCAGCGGAAGTGCTGGACACCTTCGTTTATTATCAGGCCATTGTTCCCCAACAATGGGGTCTCGGCGCAGCCGCCGGCCTTTTCAAGGCGGTCGTCGGGCTCGTGCTCATCTTGACCGCCAACAAGATGGCCCACGGACTCGGTGAGCAGGGAGTGTACGCAAAGGCATGAGCAGCCTGAACGCGAACGCCCGCGAGCAACACTCGTCACCCCATCCTCCGTGGGAGGAGAAGCTGTCAATCGCCGGTCAGCTCGGGAAGGGCTCCGTCTTGGGCATCGTCGTGCTGGCTGTGCTCTTTCCGATGTGGTCTGTACTGGTAACCAGCCTCTCGT
>JBAULD010000444.1:0-21270 GCA_049578005.1 Polyangiaceae bacterium | reverse complement strand
CCCAGGCTTCTCCTGGCGCACCGAAGCTATCGGCGAAAAGCGCCAGGCTTCAGGCCGCGCGTTCGAGCGCGGGCCGCATACCCGTGCGCGCGACGTGCGCAACGAAGTGCAACGCGTCGAGGTCCAGGAGCCTGCCGACGACGATACCCTCGTCGCCGACTACGGTCAGCTCCCTCACGCGATGCCTTCCCATGACGGCAAATGCCTCTCGCAGGCTTGCGCTCTCGTGGACCGAGAGGGCCGTAACGGCCAGATCGGCGACGGACACGGGACCGCCGGCGAGATGACTCCGGCCCGCCAGCGCCAACGTCGTCCTCGGCAAGAACAGCTCGAGCCTGCCCTCGCGATCGAGGACCGGAACCCCGCCCAGACTGCTCAAGAGAACGGGCGTGCGCGCGACCGCTTCCCACGGAAGGGTGCCATCCACGCACACGACCGGCCGTGAGAGCACCAACCCCACCGGGAGGACTGCCGCCACCGCGGGCGGAAACTTGGACATGATGGCGTCGGCGATCGCAGGGATGGATCGGCGGCAGTCCACCACGCGTTCGGAGGCCGTGTCTCGCGCCGGCAAGGCGGCGAAAGGGCACGTCTCGCACCGCGAGGTCGACACAGACTGAAGAACGTCTTCGCAAAAGACGTAGTCCCGCGACTCGGTCGTCCCATTCCCCAGAACGGTGAGCCGCGTTCGAACGGGACTAGCGTGTCCTGGGAGCACATGAGTAGTGTTCCTGTGGCGAGACCGATGTTCATTCCGTAGGGGCCCATCTCCCAGCCGACGCCCTTCCGTCCCGCGACTTGACTGTCGGTCGAGACGCAAGTAGTTGTTCGTTAGTGCGAACGGTTCGCAACAACCTCCGGCCGTCGGCCGAAACGACGGAACGCGCGCTGGCGCGGTTCCGATCGTTTTTGCACGAACGCAGTCTCCGGGAGACCGACGTGCGCGAAGCCATCGTTCGAGCCGCCATGATTCGCGTCGGCCACTACGACATCGACGAGCTCGCGGCCGACGTCCGCAAAGACGGGATCTCGAAGGCCACCGTGTACCGGGCGGTCCCGCTCCTCATGGAAGCGGGCATCATCCAGCCGACGGTGCTCTCCGGAGAGCGGCGGCTGTACGAAACGTCGTTCGGGCACGAGCACCACGACCATCTAATTTGCAGCCGATGCGGCGAAGTCGTCGAGTTCCAATTCGAGGCGTTCGCCATGCTGGAGCGCGAGGTGGCGGCCAAACACGGGTACCGCCTGACCGCCCATTTTCACGAGCTGATTGGAGTCTGTCCGCGCTGCGAGGGCACGCCCCCCGCGGCGGAAGATCCCGGCTGATGCCTCTTTTTTTGTCCCTCCAAATGCGAATGAGTCGCATGTTCATCACGGCAAGGACGGTGTCTGCAATGCGCGAGACGAGAACGTTGACGAGTGTGTCCGCTGCCTTTCTCATGCTTTTGACCCGGGCCGCATCGGGTCAGCAAGACGCGGGCCCCGCCGCGTCGAACCCGGACGGGGGGGCGCCCACCTCGGGCCCTTCCACACCGAACCCGGACGGGGGTTCGCCCGCCTCGGCCCCCTCCGCGCCGAGCCCCGAACCGGCCCCGCGCGTGGTGCCGGTCACGGGGCTTCCGCGGGAAGTGCCGCTCACGGAGCTTCCGCGGGAGGACGTCGTGGAGGCCGCGCTGGCCCCGAACGCCTTCACGTCCAAGACCGCGTTTGGCGGCTACGGCGAACTGACCCTCAATTCTCTCGGCACCCAAGGCGCCCAGAACCTTCAGAATCGAGGGGCCGCCAACCAGTTTACGGCCGCCCCCTCGAACGTCGTCGACCTCCGCCGGGTCGTCTTCTTCTTCGGCCACGAGTTCTCCGACCAATTCCGCTTTTACTCCGAGGTGGAGTTCGAACACGCCGTGACCTCGATCGGCGACCAGGGCGAGGCCGAGATCGAGCAGGCGTTCTTGGACTGGCTCCCTTCGAAGCGCGTGAACGTGCGGGCCGGCCTCATTCTCTGGCCGATGGGAATCATCAATATCTACCACGAGCCGCCGAGCTTCTTCGGAGTCGACCGGCCCGACGTCGACACCGTCGTCATCCCGACGACGTGGCGGGAAGCCGGCTTCGGAGTCTTCGGAGCGCTTTCGGAAGATCTCCGCTATCAGCTCTACGTCGGCACGAGCTTCGACGCGCACGGCTTCGACGCCCAGTACGGGCTGCGCGACGGCCACCAGGAGGCCCAGCTCGCGTACGCGGGTGACGGAAGCGCGATCGCGCGGATCGACTACGAGCCCCTGCTCGGCACCGTGTTCGGCGCGTCCGCATGCGGCGGAACGTCGGGCAATACGCTTGCTTCGACGGTCGGCCGGGTTCCTTTCGGGTTGTTCGACGTCGATGCACGGATGCATCGGGGCGGGTTGACCGCACGCCTCGAGATTGCGGCCATGGTCCTCGGCGACGCTGGAGCCCTGGACCGTGCGCTGCTCGCGGCGTGGCCGGGGCCTGCGCCGTGGAACGGGCCCGTTCCGAGCGCGTCGTGGGGAGGCTACGCGGAGATCGGCTACGATCTGCTGCGGCTTGCCGCACCGGGAACGAGCCAGGAGCTCCACATCTTCGATCGGTTCGACGCGGTCGACACGCAGGCCTCCGTTCCCGCGGGGTTCACGGCCGTGCGCGAAGACCGGCGCTACTCCGACATGATCGGGCTCGTTTACAAGCCGATTCCCCAGATCGCCCTCAAATCCGACTACCGCAGGCAACAGCTCGGGACGGGTACGGGGTACAACGAGTTCGACGCCGCCATCACGTGGCTGTTCTGAGCCACGCCGCCGCGGTAAAGGCCTCCCGACGTTCCCCCCAAGCGACCCATGCGCAACTTTTCAAGACCAGGCTTCCAGCTCCGGCGAGCGCCCCTCGAGATCCGGATCGCTTACACGGGCTTTCTCGTCCTCACCGCGTTCGGCGTCGTGACGCTCCTCGCTCTCTCCGCCGGACGGATCGGCTTCTCGCCGGCCGCGGTCGCGACCTATTACCGAGGGGGCGAGAGCGAGATGAGCTTCCCCAAAACGTTTTGGCAGCTCATGGAGGTCAGCCACTTCCACCTCTTCTCCGTCCCGACCGTTGTCCTCATCCTGACGCACCTGCTATTCGCGGGACCGGCATCGCTTCGGCTTCGAGTCGGACTGACGATCGGGACGTTCGGCGGGGCGTTTCTCGAGGTCTGCGGTCCCTGGGCCGTTCGGTACGTGTCCGCGAGCTGTGCGTACGCGCTGGTCGCGGGGTGGGTGCTCCTGGCCGGAGGATGTACGCTCATCATCGCGCTGACACTCGGAGCCATGTGGGGACCGGAGACCTGGTTCGGAGCGCGACCGGCCGGCCCCCGATCGACGGGAGAAGAACAATGAATCCGCGTTGGAGCGCATGGATCTTGGCGGCCGGGATGGCCCTTTCGAGCGCCGGTACGGTTCGAGCCGACCAAACGTTCCTGCGCGAGGCCGACGCTCCGCACGTGATGTTTCCCGAGAGTACGGGCGCCGAGCGCCGGACTCTGGAGCTCACCGGCGCCGAACTCAAGTGGCTCGAGAGAACGCTTTCGCGACGCACCGACGTCACCAAGTACCCGTACTTCGAAGTGAGCAAGCAGAACGAGCCGCTGGGCCGCATCTTCATTCTTGACGTCGTCGGCCAGGCCCACCCGATCACGTTTGCCGTGGCCGTCGGTCCCGACGGCCTCGTCAAAGACGTGGAGGTCCTCGTGTACCGGGAACCGTACGGCGCGCAAATCGAGGAGGCCCGGTTCCGGCGTCAGTTCACCGGAAAGAAGCTGACCGATCCCATCACGCTCGGGCGGGACGTAGACGTGATCACCGGCGCCACGATTTCCTCTCGGGCGGCCACGTACGCGGTGCGTAAGGGGCTGTCGCTCGCCGAGGTCCTGCGGGCGCGGAGCGCGGGGCCGTGAGGGACCGGATGACGCCGAATCGGCTTTGTGGCGGAGTGTTCGCGCTCTTCCTGGCGGCGACCGGTGGCTGCAGCGGGAGCTCGGCGGTGGCCAGCGGCCCGGACGCTTCCGCGTCGGGTTCGTCATCCGGATCCTCGTCCGGCGGTCCGTCCGGGTCCTCGGGCTCTTCCTCCGGATCGGCCGGCCCCTCCACCAGTTCTTCGTCTGGCTCGCCTTCCGGCGGTACGGTCGGCTCGTCGTCCGGACCGCCCGCGGGTTCTTCTTCCGGCTCTGCGTCCGGCTCGTCCTCGAGTTCGGCCGGGTCGTCCTCGAGCTCGTCGTCCGGCTCGTCTTCGAGCTCCTCTTCCGGATCCCAACCGACCTCGAGTTCGTCCTCGGGGTCGTCCTCGGGTGGGTCCTCGAGCGGGTCGTCCGGGTCGTCCTCGAGCTCATCGTCTGGCTCGTCTTCCGGCTCGACAGGCACGACGGGGGCCGACGGGGGCAAACCCGACGCCGGCAATCCGAGCACGCTTCGAGCGGCGGGCGTCGTTGCCAATCGTCTCGTCGGCGTCGCCCTATCCGCGGCCAAGCTCGCCAACCAGTCGTACGCGACCGTCGCCGCCCGCGAGTTCGACTACGTGACGCCCGAGAACGAGACGAAATACGCCGCTCTCGAACCCACGCAGGGGCAGTTCACGTACGGCACGGCCGAGCAAATCTTCACATTCGCCGCGACAAACGGCATGAAGGTCAAGGGCCACAACCTTCTCTGGCACCAGGCCGTTCCTGCATGGCTGCCGCCCCTCGGTCCTCAGGGTATCCACGACGCCATGGTCAACCACGCGACGCAGGTCGTGACCCACTTCAAGGGCCGGGTCGTCGCGTGGGACGTCATCAACGAAGTGATCGACGACACCGCAACCGCGGCCGAAGCCATGAACCCCGTTACCGCCCTTCGCGTCGGCGACCCCACCAACTACCCCCTCTATTACAGCCTCGGCACGACGAACACCGAGAGGCAGACCAACCTCTATGCCCTCATCAAGGACCTCTTCGCTGCCGCCCACGCAGCCGACCCCGCGGCCCTCCTCTTCTACAACGACTACGGCATCGAGGCCGCCGGCCCCAAGGCCGACGCGGCTTACGCGCTCGCGGTCAAACTGAAGAACGACGGCGCCGCAATCCAGGGGGTCGGCCTCCAGAACCACGACGCGCTCACGTCGCCTGCGCCCGCCGACCTCGCCGCGAACATGCAGCGGCTCGTCGCGCAGGGATTCGTCGTCAACATCAGCGAACTCGATATCACCGAGTGCGGTGCCGTATCCGGACAAGGCAACACAGTGCAGGCGACCCAGTGGCACGCGATCGCAGCCGTCTGCGTGGCGCAGGCTGGCTGCAACGGGATCACAACGTGGGGCATCGACGACGCCGACTCGTGGAAGACGCTCGACACGGCCTTCAACTGTACGACCGGGGATCCCCTTCCCTATCCGCTCATGTTCGACGATTCGTTCGCGCCGAAACCGTCGTATACCGCGATGTTGAACGCGCTCCTGGGGAAATAGACAATGCTCGACCGCGTCAAAGGCACCCTCTTTCGAGCCATCACGACGACCCGGGGCGACTCGCTCGCGGCTGTGCGCATTCCGAAGGAAGTGGCGAGATACGTGAACTCCGCGCTCGGGCATCCGCTCGCCACGACCGAGGAGCTGTCCCGACGCGCCGAAGCGCGCGCTCTACTCGCAACGCTGCGGGCGCCGAGCGCGAACAAGACGGCGGTCCCGCCCAGGGAGCCCGCGCCGGTGCTGGTCTACTTCCAGCGAGACCGCAACGTGCGCGAGCTCGTGCGAATCGAAGAGCTGCTCGCCGCTCGTGGCATCGCGTTCAAACGACTCGACGTGACGGGCGACCAACCGATGACCGAGTTCGTCACGCGAGCGGCGAAGTGCGAACGAGACGAACTGCCCGTCGTGTTCGTCGCGGACCGCGCGATTGGACCCTTCCCCGCGCTCGTGGAAGCCGACGTGTCCGGCGAATTGGCGCGGCTCGTTCGCGGCTAGCGCGCCCAGAGCCACACGAGCTCGAGCTCGATGTCTCCGAACGGCTCGATACGCGCCTTGGCGTCATTGCGCCATGTTCCGAGGACCACCCATCGAGCGTCCTCGAGCACGAATGCCTCCAACGTCTTCGCAATGGGATCGACCAGCCACGTGTGCGCGACACGTTCGCGAGCGTAGATCGGCATCTTCTGGGCTCGGTCGACCCCCGCGGTCGACGGCGACAACACCTCGCACACCCAATCGGGCGCGAGCTCGAAGGCGGCGGCGTCCGGAAGCTCGGGCATGCGCGAGCGGCGCCAACCGGCCAAGTCCGGAACGACGACGTCTCCGTGCAAGTGAAGCTCCGGCTCGTCGAGGATGATCCAGCCTCCGGGACCACCCCTGCCGCGATCGAATGGACCATAAAGCTCGCCGCCGAGCGAAGTCGCGGCGCGTGCGTGGCGGGACGCGGGACGCGGCTGCGTGACGAGTTCGCCGCCGAGGATCTCGGCGACGAGATTCCCCGGGACGGAAAGAAGATCCTCGTGCGTCGCGCGCCGCTTCGCCGGGTCGCTCATACCAAAGCGTAGCTTACGCATCGGCGACCGAGTGAGCCACACGGTCCGAACTCCTCATGGAGAGCCAGATCCGGCCGCAAGCGGAGTCATTGACCGGAGCGCTCACACGAGCCATTCTCCCGATCATGACGTCTGGTCGCTGGTGGCGCAGCCCCTCCTGACCGGACGCTTTTCCATTCCACCAAGAAGGAGAGAGCGCCCGATCGCCGGCGCGCCGCTTCTCGGTTTTTCCGTGACGTGAGCCCGCCGGCCGAGGCGCCGAAGCGATGGCTCAGCACTACACGTTCGGAGACAACGATCGCGCGGCACGACGGTTGCGGAGCCTCGCCGCCGTCTATGAGACCACCTCCGCCGCGCTCTTGCGGCGATTCGCCCGGACCTGCCCTCGTCTAGCCGCCGATCTGGGCGCGGGACTCGGGCTGACGACGCGCCTCGTCCACGCGGCGACGGGCGCGAAGGAGACCGTCGGGCTCGACTCTTCGGCGCGCTTTCTCGAGTCCGCCATGGAGGAGGCCCCGGCGGGGGTCACGTATCGAGTCCACGACGTCACCCGCACGCCGTTTCCGTGCGGAGCACCCGACTTCGTCTACGCACGGTTCCTGCTGACGCATTTGGCCCATCCCGAAGTCGTGCTTGGGACCTGGCGACAGGCGAGCGCGCCCGGCGCGACGCTCGTGCTCGAAGAGACGGCGGAGCTCGCGAGCGAACACCCCGTGCTCGGGCGCTACTACGAGCTCGTGGAGGCGATGCAGCGCCACTACGGTCAGTCGCTCCGGATCGGCCGAACGCTTGCGGAGCTGGGCTCCCGCGCCGGCTGGCGTATCGTAGATGCGCGCATCGCGCCTGTATCGGTCGCGGCGGCAGAGATGGCGCGACTGCATGTCGAAAACATCCGGACGTGGAAAGACGACCCGTTCGCCCTCGGCCATCTCGACCCGGGCGAGCTCCGGGCCGTCGAACGAGGCCTTGAAGCAGTCGCCGAAGGTCGCGAACAGGCGTCCGTCGTCGCAGGAATGGGGCAAGTCGTCGCTTTGTGTTGAGCTGTCGTCGCGCACAAAGCTGCCTGCTCGATTCGAAGCGCCGCTCGAACCATTGGAAAAGAGGCATGTTCAACGAGAAACGTCACGAAAACGACTGGTCGGGACGCTTTTCCACTGGGAAAAGACGCTCGATCAATCGAAAGCGACGCTTTTCCAATTCGAAAAGACGCGCGACCAATTGATCGTGACGCTCTTTCAAGAAGAAAAGACGCTCGGTCAATCGAAAGCGACGCTTTTCCAACAAGAAAAGACGCCCGATCAATTGAACGTGACGCTCTTCCAACAAGAAAAGACGCCCGATCAATTGAACGTGACGCCCTTCCAACAAGAAAAGACGCGCGATCAATTGAACGCGACGCTTTTCCAGTGAGAAAAGACGCTCGGTCAATTGAACGCGACGCTTTGCCGAGAAGAAAAGGCGCTCGGTGACGCCACACAGGACATTATTCAACAAGGATAACTTGAAAGGCCGCGCACGCGTCGTTCAAAGCTGAGCGTGCCGCAGCCGAAGCGCGTTCGTCACGACCGACAAGGAGCTGACGCTCATCGCGGCCGCGGCAATCATCGGACTCAAGAGAAGACCGAAGGCCGGGTACAGCACGCCCGCCGCGATCGGCACGCCCACGCTGTTGTAGACGAACGCGAAAAAGAGATTCTCCTTGATGTTCGCCATCGTCGCGCGCGAAAGCCGCCGAGCGCGCACGATCGCCCGAAGGTCTCCCTGGACCAGCGTCACCCCGGCGCTTTCCATCGCGACGTCGGTTCCGGTGCCCATCGCGATCCCGACCTGGGCTTGCGCGAGCGCGGGCGCGTCGTTGATCCCGTCGCCCGCCATGGCGACGATTCGACCCTCGGCCTGCAGGCGCTTCACGACGTCGGCCTTCTCATTCGGCAAGACATCGGCGATGACCTCGTCGATGCGGAGCGTACGGGCGACGGCGCGAGCCGTGGTCGCTCCGTCTCCCGTGAGCATCACGACGCGCACGCCTTCGGCGTGGAGAGCCGCGATCGCCTCCGGAGTGCCGTCCTTGATGGGATCCGCGACCGCCACCACTCCCGCTAGACGTCCGTCGACCGCCAAGAATACGACCGTCTGTCCGGCCGCTCGCAGGGTTTCCGCCCTCTGCGCGAGCTCGGACACGTCGACGCCTAGGGCGTCCATGAGCGCCCGATTGCCGAGCGCCATGTGGCGGCCCCCGACGACGCCCCGCACGCCTTTGCCCGTGATCGATTCGAACCCGACCGCCGTGTCGAGCGATAGCCTGCGCTCTTCGGCGCCTTTCACCAGGGCCGATGCCAGGGGATGCTCGCTGCCTCGTTCGAGGCTCGCCGCGAGCCTCACGACTTCGTCGGCGCCGCCTCCCTGCACGTGCACGACGGTTGTCAGCCGGGGCTTTCCCTCGGTCAGCGTTCCGGTCTTGTCGACGACCAGAGTATCGACTTTGCGCAGCGTCTCGATGGCCTCGGCGTTCTTGAAGAGCACCCCGATCGTCGCTCCCTTGCCCATCGCGACCATGATCGACATCGGCGTCGCGAGTCCGAGCGCGCACGGACAAGCAATGATGAGGACCGCCACGGCGTTCACGAGCGCGTGGGCCATGCGCGGTTCGGGCCCCGCGACCGCCCAGAGCACGAACGTCACGAGCGCGGCCCCGATGACCGCAGGCACGAAGTAGCCGGCGACGACGTCCGCGAGATTCTGGATGGGGGCTCGACTCCGCTGGGCTTCGGACACCATCGCGACGATGCGCGACAGGAGCGTGTCGGCGCCGACCTTTTCGGCTCGCATGACGAACGTACCCGTACCGTTCACGGTCGCCCCGATCACCTTGTCTCCCGCCCCCTTCTCCACGGGGATGGGCTCTCCCGAGACCATCGACTCGTCGATACTGCTCCCGCCCTCGAGCACCGCTCCGTCGACGGGTACTTTCTCGCCGGGTCGCACCCGGAGCCGATCGCCGACGCTCACCGCTTCGAGGGGGACGTCCTCTTCCCCGCCGTCGCCGCGCAGCCGCCTGGCGGATTGGGGGGCCATCGCCAAGAGCGATTGGATGGCGGCGCCGGTCTTGCTGCGGGCACGTAGCTCCAGCATTTGCCCGAGCAGGACCAGCGTCACGATGACGGAGGCGGCCTCGAAGTAGACGGCGACTTCTCCCGAAGGACCGCGAAACGCGGCCGGGAAGAACCCGGGCACGAGCGCGGCCACCGCGCTGTACAGGTACGAGACGCCCACGCCGAGGCCGATCAGCGTGAACATGTTCAAGCTCCGGTTGCCGACCGACGCCGCAGCGCGCACGAAGAACGGCCACGCCGCCCAAACGCAGACGGGCGTCGCCAGACCGAGCTCGACGAACTCGCGTGTGCGCATCGACATCCACGACGCGACGGGGTCCCCCGGTGCGAGGTCGCTCATGGCCAGAGCGAAGAGCGGGAGGGACAGCGCCAACGCGAACCAGAAGCGCCGGGTCATCTCGCGAAGCTCCGGGTTCTCCGTCCCCGCGGCCGCCGCGCCGCGCGGTTCGAGCGCCATTCCGCAAATGGGGCAGGCGCCGGCCCGGTCGCGCACGACCTCCGCGTGCATCGGGCACGTCCATCCGGCGGCAGCCGCCTTCCGCGAAGGCTTCGACGGAGGGCTCACAAGCGGCGCGGCGACGGGACCAGCGTGCACGACGTGGCCCGGGCCCGCGCAGCACGAGTGTTCTGGGGCTTTCGGAAGATGAACGGTCATGGCGGGCGATCCTCTGCCGGTGGCGACGCCGAGTGCACGGCGTGAAAACAAAGGCCGGCCGACGGTTCTTCGAGAGAGCATAGTTGGGAGGCGGGTTTGCGTCTTGTGGATGCCCCGCGGCGCGGGGGACATTCCACCAGAAGGAGAGCGCACGGCTTTTCCGGGCGACGAACTTTGCGCCTCATCTTGTTGCCGTTGTGACCCGAAGGGGTACCGTTCAACAGTATGAGCGAGTCATGCACTTCGCCTAGGGGACAAAGCGCGGGTTGGGGCGCTCGGAAAGCTGGCGCGGGCTTCTCGATCGCCCCGCGGGGCTGGCTTCTCGCGTTGCTGGCCGTCGCGAGCTGCGGCCGGATCGAAAACGAAACGCCCGGCCCGGCGATGGACTCGGGGACCGCCGCGGTCGGCCCAAGCGCGAATGGGGGAGCCGCCGAGGGCGGCGCCGAAGCCGGATCGATTGGCCCGGCGATGGACTCGGGAATGGCTGCGCTCGGCCCGAGCGCGACTGGGGGAGCCGCCGAGGGCGGCGCCGAAGCTGGATCGGCCGGCCCTGTCGATCCGGCCGTCTCGAAGCAGTGGTCCTGGCAGAAGTGCGGAGCGATTCCGCCGACCCCTCTGGCCGACCAAGCCCTGTTTCTTCCGACCGGAGAGCTCGTGATTTCGTACGAAGACGGAAGCGTCTTGGTGCACCCGGCGGGCGGGGGGCCGCCCGAACGGCAGCTCGTTGCTCCGAATCCCCAGCTGGGCGGAGTCTTCGGATTGTCTTTGGACGGGGCGATGCTCGCGAGGAGCAGCGGTTCGAGCGTGGTCGTGCTGAGCACGGCCGACGGTTCGCAGTCGCACGGGGTCGCGGAGCCGCCGGAGTGCGCGAACGGGGCGCTGCAATTCTCGGCAGAGGGTGACTACGTATTCGAGACGGGGGGCCAAACGACGTGCATCTGGCGAATGACCGACGACTCGCTGATTGCCGAAATGCCGGGCTCTCTTTCCACTGCCGCGATTCGCGCGGGGCAGCTGTATGCTCTCGACGACGGCCCCCCCAGCAATGGCGTGGGCTTGGCTTTGTTGGCCTATTCGCTCCCCACCTCGCCTTGCGCCGCGCCCTGTGCGGCCCCCGTCCAGACCTCGCGCATTCCATTGCAGTGCCCAATTCCGGGAACAGAATGCACGCGGGATGGCGCCGTTCAAATCTCGCCGCGCGCGGATAGCGTGGCGGGGGTAACGTCGACCCTTTTCCCCGCCGCTCCGGTCATCGCGCAGGCACTCTGGAACCTGGACGGAAGCCTCGCTTATTCATCGACCAACCCGCCGTCAGTGGACACGTCGATTGTATACTCCACTCCTGCGGACCGGCTGCTTCTCCTAGACCGGGTCGTCAACGTCAACACCGCCACCGCCGAGTTACAGCTCTCCGCTCAGGCCGTGATGGACGCCCAGAACGGGACCGTGGCTCTCGACAATAGTGGTCAGGTATTGGCGGCCGTTGTCTTGCGCTCAGGGCCAGCCGGGCAGGTAGCGCTCTATGACTTGCCCACCGGGCAGGCCGTCCAGGTCGTGGGCGCGATGCCGTCTGCGAGCTCGGCCCCCCAACCGACGGACATTGCGGTATCCGAAGACGGCACAAGGGCTGCCTTCGCGAACGATTGGTCGCCGCTCTGGCACATCGATCCCGAGTTCGCCAAATCCAACATTCTGTCGATTGGCGATTGGACCTCCATCGACGTGAGGTTTTCGGCGGACGGAAGCGAGGAGCTTCTCTCGGGGGAGAGCTTCGTGCTCAATCGTGCGGATACGGGCGATGGCGTCCAGTGGGGCCCGCCTCCTCCGCCTGACGTTCCGGCGGATTGCTTCGTGAGCGGGGCACGGCTCTCGCCACAGGACGATCGGGTGCTCTCCGGCGCGTACGATCCCACGGCGAGTGTGTCCACAGTGCAAGTGCTGGACATCAAGAACGATCGATTGATTACGCAGTTGCCTACGTCATTCTGCAATGCTCGTGCAGCTTACAGCCAAGACGGGACGCTCGTGGCGACGTCCGATCCGCGGCTGTTTCGAGCGTCCGACTGGTCCACGGTCTGGACAGCGACGGACGTGTTGAGTCGTGTCTCGGGCGAATATGACGACGACGTGCAATTTCGCCCGAACGCAAACGAGCTCTTGGTGAGCCATTGCGCGGACAGCGGCAACCAACTGCACGCTCTCTACTCGCTCGCCGACGGCAGCATGCTCCGCCCCTTGCCCGAGCTCCAAAGTATCCGCGCCAAGTTTTCGCCCGAGGGAAACTGGGTCGTCTCGGGTGCGACGCTCCTGCATCTTCCGGATGGCGAGCAGCGCATCTTGGACGCTCAGTCGGTTCTGGCCGCGTTCGCGCCGAACGGCGACGTCATCGCGCTTCTCGCCGACGGCACGCTCGCTCGCTACTGCCGCATGAACTGAGCTCGAGCCTGGGAACGCTTGCGGCCCGATCGCTACTGCGCGCTAGGAGCCTTCGGCGATTGGTTGATGGGCGTGAGGCACGCCGACAGATCGAACAACATGAACTCGAGGGCCTTTTCCTGCGGCGAGAGCGGATTGTCCGCACAGCCACTCGGGGTGATGGCGCCCGCTCCGAACCCGCCGCCGCCCATGCCCGCGCCCGCCTGTTGCCCGTAATCGCCCGAGCCCGCCCCGACGTGCAGATCGCTGAACACGACGCGGCCGCACGGCACGGCACCGGGGTTGACGACGGGCATGTCCCAGGAGAAATACTGGGTCGCGCCGGGTGGCGTCGCAGCCATATCGGCGACGATCCACGGGGTGGACGGCGTGTTGGCCACGGCGACGTCCGCGTTGTGCTTTGCCGCCTGGATCGGCAGCTCGGGCGGTGTCGCGTTCGACAACGCGCCGACGTTGGTGAGCCACTGCTGCATCGCGACTCCCTTCGGGAAGGGCATTCCGTTCGGTAGCGTCGTTTGGACAAGCCCGTTGACGTTGCCCATGTCGTTGCCGCCCGGCGTCCACGTCGCCAGGTTGTACGCGAGAAAGGGTGCTTGATTGAACCAGGAGTAATGAAAGTGGGACGCGAACACGCGACCGCCCAAAGTCGCATAGTCGTTCAGCGCCTGGGGATTCGCGTTCGGGTCTTCTGCGCCTTCGCAAGAAAGGATGACGATGTCGTACGGCTGCATTGCCATACCCGACGTCCAGAGCGCGGTCTGCGATGCGGGCGAGCCGCCTGCCATGGCTGGCCCGGCATTGCCACCGCCGCCTCCTCGACCCCGCCCTCCTCCCGTTCCTCCCTGGAAGATATGCACGTGACCCATCCCGCCCGCGCCGCTCACCCATTCCCCGGTTCCCCCGGCATCGGTACCCGAGTCGATGCCGATGCGCTTGAGCAGACATTCCATCGAATCGGCGCCGCCGGTCGACACGGCGATGTTCGGCAGGTCACCTTCGGTCGCGTTCGCGGGGAGGCGCAACATGGGCTCCTGCGTGTCGGCGCAGTCGGTCGTGTCGACCGTGTACTGCCGCCTCCATTTGCCGATTTGAACGACGAGCGGAACCCCCTTGCCCGTGGGCACGTCGGCGAGGGTAAAATTTCCTGCGGGATCGGTGAGCGTGCCCGCTACGACACCGCCCGTATACAGGCTCTCGCACGTGTAACACGACGCCCCTTGGGGTAGAGCGGAGGGCGGATTTTGCGGAACGTAGACGGCGACGTCGTAAAGCGGGTTTTGCCCCGCAGGATCGAAGACCGTGCCGCTGATGGTCGTGTGCCCGGCGTTCGGGCAGCTGTAATTGGCGCAGAGGCCCGTCGACGTGCAGCGGATTGGCTGGGGACCACCGTCCCCGGCACTCGTGCCGCTCCCGATGACCAGGCCGCCGGTGCTCCCGCCGCCTGTTGGCACGGGGGCATTCGCGCCGCCCGTCGAGGCGGTCGCGCCGCTGGACCCCTGGCCTGCACTTGCACCTCTGGCTGGCCCCGGACCGCCAGCCTTGAAAAAAGAGGAGTCACGGCTCGAGCTGCACCCGCAGGCCCATCCCGCCGCGGCAATTCCGGAGAAGATCGCAACCAAAACCATGAGGCGGTTCGTTCGCATCCGGGAACTCCCTCTGTTGCGGCAAGTCTCGCGAGGCACCCACGGGCAAATGTCCACGCTTGTGCCGGTCTCGTGGCTGAGACGAGGATAAGACGACCGCAGCGCCCCCGGAGGAAACCGGTCGAGGAGCGCGCCGCACTCTTCGGACCCCACGATTTGGCGTTCAAGACCCCTCGGCGTACCGGGCAAACGCCGCGGTCTGCGCCTGCGCTCCGGCGGCCTGCTTGCGGGCGACGATGCGGTCCCACAGGAAGGCGAGCGGTCCGGAAACTTCGATCGTAAGGCGGACCCGAGTGCCGCCGGCCTCCGGCGTGAACTCGTGCGACGTCCGCATCTTGGCGAGCGGCAGGTGGGACACGTCGACGAAGCGACGGTTCGCTTCGACGCTCTCAATCGTCATCCGCACCCGCGGCCCGCCCTTGGGGGTGAGCGCGAAGCCCGTCCCGGCCACAACGGCGGAGGGCGGCTCGACCGACTCGAGTTCGTGGTCCCACGCCGGCCAGCTCGCAATGTCGGCGATGGCGCGAAAGAGGTGCTCGGGCGACGTGGAAACGACGGATTCGTATGTATGGCGGATCATGGGTGGTGTTCCTTCCAGCGACGGCATGGGTGCCGCGACTCGAAGGGTGACCCAGGGCGGTGACAGCCTACTGTCAGTATTTATGGAGGCGCTCGCTCGCTTCGCGTGGAAGGCGCGCCCGTCGCGCCTCGGAAGTGCTTACAGCGCTCGAGAAACGCCGCGGTCGTCTCGTCGCGCGTCGCCGATGCGGGGACGTCTCGAGCCACCCTTTTCGCCGGCGTGGTCACCTCGAGGACGCCGCATCTCACTGAAATCCTTCACACGAGCGCCTGGCCTGGTCGTTGCTGTCCTTCGCGATCATACTCAGGAGGAGCTTCTGCCATGCAGCCGACCGACTTGACTATCGAGATTCTCGAAGGCATCCGCGATGAGGTTCGCACGACGAACACGAGCATCGAGGCGCTCCGCGCAGACGCCAACGCTCGGTTCGAGCGGGTCGAGCACCGTCAGGTCGAGACCGAAATGCGCCTCTCGACCGAGCTCGTCGCGGTCGTCGGTGCGGTGCGCGAAGTCCGCGATCTCTTGCGTGAGGACCGCGTCCTGCAAGGCCGTATCGATGACCACGAGCGCCGCATCGCGGCCATCGAGACGCGCGTCGGCTAGAGCAAAAAGGGGCTCATTCGCGTGAAGTGGCTGCTGCGACGACGCCGAACCGAAGCGCCCTCGAGAACGCGGACCCGTTCGAACCCCGGGCCCGATCCGTGTTACGTTGGGCTCCGTGGGCGGGAGCGCCGGTGTTGGCCAAGACGACCGGATCACGCGTATCGAGCGTCAGCTGTCCGCGGCGCAGCAAATCACGCACATCGGGAGCTGGGAGTGGGACGTTGCGACCAACACGGTCAGCTGGTCCGACGAGCTCTATCGGATCTACGGCCTCGAGCCGCAGTCCTGTGAAATAACGTTCGATTCGTTCCTGGCGCGGGTCCATCCAGACGACCGCGAGCGAGTCCGGCGAGAAGTCACGACGGCGCTGGAGAGAGGCGGGCGCTTCTCGTATCCCGAGCGGATCGTCCGACCCGACGGGGCGATCCGTACGCTCGAGAGTGTCGGTGAAGTCGCGCGCGACGCCCGCGGAGGCGTGCTGGGGCTCATCGGCACGTGCCGCGACGTGACCGAGGAGCGGCGGCGCGACGAGACGATCCGCCTCTACGCGGACATCGTTCGCAACCTACCCATTGGACTGAGCGTGTGGGCCGTGGATGATCGTGAAGGCGGCATGCCCATGCGCCTCACGGCCTTCAACCCGGCCGCCGAAGAGGTCGCGCGGATGCCCCTCTCGCCCTCGGTCGGCAAGACCCTTCCGGAGATTCTGCCGTACGCCGCGCACGGGCAGCTCCAGGGGCTTCTCACGAAAGTCGCCCGAGACGGTACGGCGGCCGAAGCTACGGTCTCTCGCTCGCGCGACCCGAGGGTGCCCACGCGAGCGGTTTCGATGAAGGCGTTCCCGCTGCCCGGCGGCCGCGTTGGTGTTGCCGTCGAGGACATCACGGAGGCGACGCTCGCCCGGCGAATCCAGCAAGCCGAACATCGGGCGCTCGAGATGATCGCGTCCGGCGAGGCGCTGGCTGCGACCCTGTCTCATCTGGTCCTCGCGATCGAGGATCTGGCCCCGCCGGCGATCGCTTCGATTCTGCTGCTCGACGAGGACGGAACGCGCGTCCGCCAGGCGGCCGCTCCGCATCTGCCGGACGCGTTCAACCGCGCCATCGACGGGGCCCCCATCGGCCCCAGCGCAGGCTCGTGCGGGACGGCGGCGTTTCGGCGCGCCCCGGTGTTCGTGGCCGATATCGAGACCGATCCGCTATGGGATTCTTTCCGCGACCTGGCTCGCTCGAACGGACTGCGCGCCTGCTGGTCGACGCCCATCCTCGCGACGGACGGACGCGTGCTCGGCACGTTCGCTCTCTACTACCGTGAGCCCCGGTCGCCGACCGAGGCCGACGTCGCGCTCATCGCCCGCATCACGCACGTCGCGCGCATCGCAATCGAGCGGCGTCAGCTCGAGGATCAGCTGCGCGCGCTGTCCGCGCACGTCGAGTCGGTGCGCGAGGACGAGCGCACGGGAATCGCCCGCGAGATCCACGACGAACTCGGCCAGGCGCTCACTGCCCTCCGGATGGACCTGTCCTGGATCGCACGCCGGGCGTCAGCGCCGGGCGAAGGGCTTTCTTCGCGGGTTCTTCTCGACAAGATCAAGGTGATGATCGAAATGACCGACGATCTGGTCAATCGGGTGCGCCGCATCTCCGCTGAGCTTCGCCCGGGCGTCCTCGACGATCTCGGGTTGGTCGCGGGGCTCGAGTGGCAGGCGCAGGAGTTCGCGCGCCGGAGCAACGTAGCGTGCAGCGTGCACGCCGAACTCGGCGAAGTGAGCCTCGACCGGAGCGTGTCGACCGCGATATTCCGGATCTTCCAAGAAGCACTGACCAATGTCGCTCGTCACGCCTCGGCCACGCGCGTCGAAGCGACGCTCGAGTATATCGCTGGCGGCGTCGTCCTTCGGGTGCGCGACGACGGCAAAGGAATCGCACCCGACGCCGTGAACAGCCTGAGCGCGCTCGGCCTGCTCGGGATTCGCGAGCGGGCGCACCGGCTCGGCGGGACGGCCTCTATCGGCCCGGCGGAACAAGGCGGCACTGTCGTGGCGGTTCGCGTGCCCGTCGAGCCGGGTCCCGGAGGGAGCCCCCGATGATCAAAGTGCTCATCGCGGACGATCACGCCGTCGTGAGGCGAGGCCTTCGTCAGATTTTGGCCGAGACGCAGGACATCATGGTGGGCGGCGAGGCCGCGACCGCGCAGGAGGCGCTTCAACTCGCCCGACAGGAGCGCTGGAACGCGGTGATTCTGGACATCAGCTTGCCCGGCGCGAGCGGCATCGAGCTCTTGCGCGAGCTGCACAAGGAGCTGCCCCGGATGCCGGTGCTCGTTCTCACCGTTCACTCGGCCGAGCAGTACGCCGTGCGTGCCATCAAGGCCGGGGCGGCGGGGTTTCTCACGAAGGAGAGTGCCCCCGACAAGCTCGTGGATGCGGTGCGCAAAGTGGCCGGCGGGGGCCGGTACATCAGCCCGGATCTGGCGGAGGCCCTCGCGTCGGCCGTTGCGGGGGATACCTCGGACGTGCCTCACGAGGGTCTGTCCGATCGTGAGCTCGAGGTACTCAAGCTCCTCGCTTCCGGTAGAACGGTATCTCAAATCGCCACGGACCTTTCGCTCAGCGTGAAGACCGTCAGCACCCACAGGACGCGGATCCTCAAGAAGATGCACATGCACACGAACGCCGAGCTTATGCAGTACGCAATGCGGGCTCGTCTCGTCCAGTAACGGGGTGTCGAGATAGGCGTGCTTCGTCGGCACGGTCGTAGGACAAAGACCGACGGGACGCGCGCGGGAGTCCTACGACAAATCGGGCGCGCCGCCGATGCGAGCGGCTCGCGGAAGACGGTATGGTCAGGGATGTGAGGGTCCTCGTCATCGACGATTCGGCGATCGTTCGTGCCCGCTTGGTCTCCATGATTCGCGAGGTCCACGGGGTCGTTGCGGTCGACGAGGCAAGGGACCCGCGCGAAGCGCTCGACAGGGCGCAAGCAAGCCTTCCGAACATCGTCGTTCTCGACATCCACATGCCTGGCGGAAGCGGGATGGCCATCCTTCCCCGCCTAAAAGCCCTCGCCTCCACGCCGATCGTGGCCGTCCTGACGAACGATTCGGACGACGCCCATCGCCGGGAGTGCCTCCTCATCGGCGCGGACTTCTTTTTCGACAAGGCGACGGAGTTCGAGCGCGTCCTCGAGATCATCGCCGAGCCGGCGAGCGTCCGGCCGATGCGGCCCCAGTCGACCCGCGGCTCGTAGGTCTCGGTCCTACGGGCGCGCGCCCCGAGTCCGAAGGTCGAACGAGCGACGTCCGACATGCCAAATAGCGCCTGACCGATGGGGCTTCGAAGGGTCAAGCCGTACGCTTCCCCCATGCCCCGCCCAATTCCGGTTCCTTGGAACGACCCGCTGTTCCAATCGATCTTCGCATTTGCGAGCGACGCCATGCTCATCGTGGGCGATGACGGCCACGTCATCCAGGTGAATCGCGCCGCGCGCAACCTCTCGGTCGATGTCGAACGCCTGCTCGACCCTGCCGGGACCTTCGCCGCCGAGCTCGCCGCCTTCCGCACTGACTTGCGGTCTTGGGGTGCGGCGAGCGCCGAGCTGCGTCTTGGCGCAAGCAGGGAATCCGCACGCCAGATCGTCGTTGAAGGACGCGCTTCGCAGCGGTGCGACATCGTCACGGTGCGCGACGTCACCGACCAGAGGCTGCGGGAAGAAGAGCTCCGCCACCTGCGAGCGCTCGAGGCCGTCGGCTTCTTGACCGCGAGCATCGTGCACGACTTCAACAATCTGCTCTTCGCGATCGCCAGCTCCGCGGCCGTTCTCTCGCGCGAAGCCCAGCCGGGGACTCCTTCGGAGACGCTTGTGAGGGACATCCACGAGGCCGCGGAGCGTGCGACGGTCTTGGTCCGTCAGATCCTCGACCTCGCGCGCGGCCGACGCTTGGGGCCCGAGACGTTGGACCTGAGCGTTGCGGTGGCCGAGACGGCCGATCTTCTGCGCTGGGTGGTCGGTCGAAAGGTCGAGATCGAGCTCGCGCTCGGAGAAGGCATTGGCCCGGTGGTCGTCGACCGCGAGCGGCTCCAGCAAGCTTTGCTCAACGTCGCGGCGAACGCGCGAGACGCGATGCCGGCCGGCGGGAAACTCCGGATTGCGACGTCCCGCGGCGAGCCCGGTGAGGAACCCGACGGATGGAACCTCCGCGCCGGCGACCCCTACGTGGTGCTCACGGCGAGCGACGAGGGCGTAGGGATGGAGGCCGAAGTCCGCGACCGGATCTTCGATCGGTTCTATACGACCAAGGATCCGGGCCGCGGCACCGGACTCGGACTTGCCGCGGTCCACCGTTTCGTCACCGAAAGTGGCGGCTGCGTCGCGGTGGACAGCTCGCCTGGCGCGGGCGCTCGCCTTTCCCTCTATTTTCCGCGAGTGGCTGAAGCACTGTCGTCGGCGAGCCTGCGCCGGGAGGAATCGCGGAGCTGCGGAGCTGGGTGTTGAACGGCGAGATGCTACTGGGACCCTCTCTTCTTGCTCTCACGCGTTGCCCCCGCGCGAGCGCGGTGGAGAATTGCATCGAGGTACTCTAAACGGAGGTCCGTGCCCGAAGTACCCCGAATCCCCGCCCCGGAGATCAAGGTCGTGGGTGCGTCTCGGACCACGCTCCGCGACGTTTACCATCTCTTCTTGCGCGCTCGGTGGACGGTCGCGTTGGTCGCCATCGTCGTCATCTATCTCGCGCTCAACGCTGTGTTCGCGGCCGCCTTCTGCCTGACGGGCGGAGTCGCCAACGCCCGCCCCAATTCGTTCTTCGACGCGTTCTGCTTCAGCGTGCAGACGATGGGCACGGTCGGATACGGATCGATGTACCCGGCGAGCGCCGCGGCCAATGCCGTCGTGATCGCGGAATCGGTCACGGGCCTCATCGTGACGGCCGTCGCCACGGGACTCGTATTCGCGAAGTTCTCGCGGTCCACCGGGCGAATCGCGTTCTCGCGACACGCCGTCGTCGGGCCCATGGACGGCGTGCCGACGCTCATGCTCCGCGTCGGCAACGAGCGCGGAAACCTCATCCTCGAGGCGACCATTCGCGTCTCGCTCGTCCGGACCGAAAAGACGCACGAGGGGGTGACCTTTTATCGGATGTACGACTTGGCCCTGGCGCGCGAGCGGTCACCGGCGATGACTCGCTCGTGGACCGTCCTACACCCGATCGTCAAGGGCAGTCCTTTGTTCGGTGCAACCCCCACGTCCGTCGCGAGAGACGAGATCGAGCTGATGGTCACGGTCGTGGGGGTCGACGATACGTCGCTACAGCCCGTCCATGCCCGCCACCGCTACGAGCATCAAGAGATCGTGTGGGGCGCGCGTCACGCCGATATTCTGAGCGAGGAGCCGGACGGCACGATCGTCGTCGACATGCGTAATTTCCACGAGATCGTGCCGACCGCGCCCACCGATGGGTTCCCGTATCCGGCGGTCGATCAAGGCGCGAGCCCCCGGCCGTGGCACGCGTCCTCGTAACGCCGGTGGAGCGGCGAAGCCGCGACCTCCCTCGGGGGATTCGCGTAGAACCTTGGTGATTTTCGTAGAAGGGATGAATCCCCCACGGGGACGCCACCTGTAGCGGAAAGGGCCGCGATCGGCACAACGGGCGAGGGCGAGGCGAGAAGGATCGCCAAGAGGCCAGACAAAGTGGCCGACCT
>JBAULD010000443.1:0-1847 GCA_049578005.1 Polyangiaceae bacterium | reverse complement strand
AATCAGGGGTGTAAAGGAGGTCATTTTTGCCAAGCGTTGCTAGGCACTGACGGTGTGGGCCACTCACTATCTGCCTGGGCGGCGCCGTGGGTCACAGAATTTGTCCTGGCCGTCGGCGTAAGAGGTGGCCCCACAAATTTAGACAAATTTCGTGGTCGGGATAAGTGGAACTCCGCGGGTTATGCAGCCGCCGCGAGCGGCTGAGAGTCGAAGTAAACGTGATCGGGAGTCTGTCGGTCAAGTGACGTGTGCGGACGCCGGCTGTTGTAGAAGGAGAAGTACCGTTGGATCCCGGCCTTGGCCGCCGCCACGGAGTCGTAGGCATGCAGATAGACCTCTTCGTACTTGACCGACTTCCACAGCCGCTCGACGAACACGTTGTCGCGCCACGCACCGCGTCCGTCCATGCTGATGCGGATTTTGTTTCTCTGCAGCACCTCGATGAAGCTCGCCGCCGTAAATTGCGAGCCCTGGTCGGTGTTGAAGATCTCGGGCGCACCGTAGCGGCTGATGGCTTCCTCGAGTGCCTCGACGCAGAAGTCCGCCGTCATGCTGTTGGAGATCCGCCAGCTCAAGACCCGGCGGCTGAACCAGTCGATGACGGCGACCAGATACACAAATCCGCGGGCCATCGGGATGTAGGTCACGTCAGTGGCCCAGACTTGATTGCGTCGGTCGATGGTCAGTTTCCTCAGCAGATACGGATAGATCGCATGTCGTGGATGCCGCCGGCTCGTGTTCGCGCGCCGGTAAATCGCCTCGATGCCCATCTTTCGCATCAGCGTGGCAACGTGTTTGCGTCCTATGGTGATGCCTTCGAGGCGAAGCATGTTGCGCAGCATCCGGCTGCCCAGGAACGGCCACTCCAGGTGCAGCTCATCAATGCGACGCATCAGCTTCAAATCCGCTTGGCTCGTCCCTACGGGCTCGTAGTACAGCGATGCACGCGAGAGCTGCAAAAGCTCGGCCTGGCGCGTGAGGCTCAATCCATGCTCGGGGTTGATCATCGTTTGGCGCTCGATCCGGGTGACCGTCCGAGCGCGCCTGCTAAAAAATCATTCTCAAGCGCGAGTTGGCCGATCTTCGCATGCAGAGTTTTGATGTCAGGTCCGGACTCCGCTGCCGATCCCGAACCGTTAAAGGCATCCGCCGCTCGTTCTAGCAACTGGTTCTTCCATTGAACGATCTGATTCGGATGAATATCGAACCGCGTGGACAACTGCGCCAGGGTCTCTTCGCCCTTGATCGCAGCCAGCGCCACTTTGGCTTTAAATGCCGCAGAATGATTGCGGCGGGATCTCTTCGTCATGGCTCTCCTTCCTTTCAAGCGATATCCTCGCCTGTAATGAACGGAGTTGCCACTTATCCCGTTGTCTCAACGAGTGGGTCCAGCTCTAACTTCGTGTCCAGCGGCACCGGGTGGGTTAGGGAGGCTCAGTAGTGGATTCGAAATCATAAATTTCCGCAGGAGCTACCCGCTATAAGGTTTGCGAATCGTGAGGGGGTTGACAGGGGCAAATTTCATCGAAAAAAACGCGCGGCTGTTTAGAGATTGGCCTACGGATTCATTTTGCGGGAGATCCAAAGACACCCGATAGTTTAAATTTTCCATCCAAATCCTTGATAACGACAATCCGTTCGTAGAATTTCCCGACCGTATAGGACGTTCTAAAATTAAATGCGTAAATCTCACCTTGGTAGTTTGTTGCGGGATCCGCTTTGGCGTACGACATATCAACAAATTCTGGTGGCGAGACCGAAGCGCCCAAGGGCTGGCGACCTAGGGACATGTTTGCCAAGAACGAATCTTTCGTCGTACGCTTTTTGAACCAGTCACTGGTGTTTTC
>JBAULD010000442.1:0-1586 GCA_049578005.1 Polyangiaceae bacterium | reverse complement strand
GCGCGGTGGCGAAGCGTCATGGGACGCGCGCTCTACCAGGGTGGGTTTTCGGTGCGCTTCATGGCGAGCGTAGAAGACCTTGCGCAAGAGTCGCTCGCGGAAGGGGTCCGCGTCGTCGTCGTTGCCGACGACGTGGGGCCGGGAGTCGCCGAGGCGGCGCTCGCGGCCGCCCGGTCGCAGGGCTCGCAGGCGGCGTGGGTCGTCGTTGCTCCGCCCAAGCGTATGGCGCTCCTCCAGGCGGCGATCGGCACTCTCGGGCCCGTATCGGTCGCCGATGGCTTCGCGCCGCCGGAGAACGTGCTCTTTCTCACGAACGAGCTTCTGTCTCGACGCGGCGTCGATCAGCGCGCGAGTCCGCGCGTTCTCTACGGGACCACGGTCGCGTTCCGCGCGGCCGGGCGCGACGAAGATGAAATCGGATTTTCGTACAACGTGAGCGCCGGCGGTCTTTACGTGCGCACGTTGGCGCCGCTCGACGCGGGACAGGAACTTTGGCTCGAGATGTGGCCGCCGCGCTCCGAGCGTCGCGTGCGTCTGGCGGGCACCGTCGCCTGGAAACGGACCTTCGGACCGAGCGAAGGCGCGACCGTTCCCGCTGGGTTTGGCGTCAAGCTCACCGAGGGTCTGGCGGGCGACCTCGATCGTTGGCACGACGGCTACGAGGCATTCTCACGCAGTGTGCTGGGGTCGGGTAGGTAATCCAGGTTAGTTGCTCATTCTTTCGACCTGGAGCTTTCAGGACGCGGGTGCAAGCTTGCGGAGCCAGGCCTCGTCCTGTGCGGCGATATGCTCAGCCAAAGGACCTTGTTCGACGCCTGCGTCGCGTGCGAAAGTCGCGATCGCGGCGAGCCGCTCGGAAGGTCGCAGAGCGATCGATGCGACGAGACAGCGTGCAAGCGCTTCGATTGCGCGGAGGGTCGTCGCATCCGTGAAGCGGCGCGACCCGTTCGCGTCGCGTACCGATTTGGAGCTCGCGGCCTCGATGCCGAGGCTCGCGACGACATGAGCGCCCTGCCAGCTCAGCGTCCGTACAAGGTCCCTCCGGGCAAAGACACCCCCGGTCGTCCCCGCGCTGACGAGGGCGACTGGCTTGCCATAAAGCTCGCCTGAGCCAACGATACAGTCGAGCGCGTTCTTGATCACGCCGGCAACCCCGCCGGCATACTCGGGCGCGGCGATAAGCAAGGCGTTGGCCGCGCTGATCTGCGCGCGAAATGCCAGCACCGCCTCGCCGGGGTCATCACCGCGGTCGGGATTCAGCGGTGGGATGGCTGCGAGGCCATCGAACGCGCTCACCTCGACTCCGCTTGCCGACAGCGCGGCGCGCGCCACGTCAAGCGCGGACCGGTTCGTCGAAGCGGTCTGGAGGCTCCCGCAGACGAGCAACACCCGAGTCATCGGGTCACGATAAGGCGCGGGCGCTCACGCGGCAATCGACGGCAGGGCTCCTGTTCGCGAGCTCCTTCGAGCGGGACACGGCAACGTCGGCTCCGAAACCTCGTCTCCGAAATCGAGGCCGAACGTGCCCCAGAACCGCGTGAGACCGAGCGAGGCCAAGGAGGCGAGCGAGGCGTGCTCCAGCACGC